>NZ_JBHVAK010000017.1:0-110148 GCF_042667085.1 Nocardia sp. NPDC057353 | reverse complement strand
GCCGTCGTCGCCGTCCGCGGCCCCGCCGACCTGGTTGCCCGCACCCCCGACGGATGCTGGTGGGCCCGACTCCCCGACCCTCCCGCGGGCAACCCGACCGGTGCCGGCGACGCCGCCACCGCCGCCGTCATCGCCGCCCTCTCGCACACCCCTCCCCCCACCTGGCCCACCCTGCTCGCCGACGCCGTCGCCACGTCCGCCGCCGCGGTCGTGGTTCCGGCGGCCGGGGAGATCGATCGGGGGTTGCGGGAGCGGGTGCTCGCCGAGGTCGTCGTCACCGCGGCGGAGCCGTCGCCGCTGCCGTGAGCGCCGGGTCGGCGGGCTCCCACGCACCGCGCTCCGGATTCCAGGTGCCCGTGGTCACCGAGCCGTCGAGCAGCGGATTCAGGCACCGGCCCAGGTGCTCCAGAGCGGCGGTGAGGGTGTGCAGCTCGGGCGGGAGCATCGTGCGCCGGGCAAGGTTGCGGTAGCCCTGCTCCCACGCCGGTGCGGGCGGACGCACGGCGTCGGGCAGGTCGAGGTCTGGCCTGCGAGCGGGTTGCTGGGCCAGGACGGCCCGAGTGGTCGCGGCGTCGAAGGGAAAGCGGCGGATGAGCAGGACGAGGTCGACGAGGTCTCGCCAGCGCGTCGACGGCTCGCGGCGGATGCCGTGGTACTCGTACATGGCGGCCAATTTGTCGGCAATCTGGTCGGCGAGCGGATAGCAGGCGAAGGGCGGCGGTGCGACGACATCGGGAATCTCGATCACCGGCACCGGTTCAATGCGATCGATCACCCCGACCGGGACCGTTCCGGCGGTGAGGTCGATCGGAAAGTGCTGCAGCGGGGCCGCACCCAGGTACGGAGTCGCCCGCAGTTTCCACACTTCGGAGCTGCCCTCTCGTGCTCTGCGCTGACCGACCTCGAGCCGGAAGGTGATCCGGTCCAGCGAACTCGCGACGGAGACCACGGCACGTAGTTCCTCGAAGGCCAGCGCCAGGTCGACGCGCGGATGGAGTAGGTCGACATCCTCGCTGCTGCGTGCTCCCGGCAGCCGGACCAGCAGTCCCGCGCCGCCTTTCAAGATCCACGGCGCGGACGGATCGGCGAAGACTCGGGCCAGCATGCGCTGCATGAAGAACTCTCGGCGCAACTCCGCCGGAGTGCGGGTGACCGCACGGGCACGCGCTTGAATTCGATGGTTCAGGGCTGCGCGGAAACCGTTGTCGGACAGATATTTCCGGGTCACCGCGCATGGTCGCTTTCGTTCGATCGCTAGGGGGGATCAGGCATCTCGAGCAGGTCGCTGGCACCGGCGGGGACTCCGGCGACGCGGATGAAGGAATCGACGAGCAGGCGCCCCGCGCCCAGGGGAGCGCCGTAATGATGCGCGAAGGGGCGCAGGTGTTCTTCCAGCTCGGCGCGGGTGGTGTCGCCGCCGAGGATGGCGTCGCGCACGATCAGGGCCAGGTGCCCGCCGTCGACGCGCGCTTCGGCCAGATCGACGACCGTGCGCAGCGGCCGGGTGACCGGCAGCCCGTTCGCCAGCCGCCAGTCCTCCGGGCGCAGCTCGGCCACGTGCAACCCGACCTCGCGGCTCCTGGTCCCGCGCCTGCGCGGCACGGTGAACTCGGACAAGTCGGCGTCGAGGTCACCGAGTTCCTGCAGGCGGGCGGCGGATCGGTGGGAAACCACCCCGAGCGGTACCTCGTCCGCGATCCGGTCCCCCGCGGTCCGGGCGGGCTCGAATGCCAGCCATTCGGCGCGTAGCGGGTCGTCCGGCGATGCCGGGCTGCCCGCGATCCGGTACACGCCGTGCCGCAGCCGCTCGAGCAACCCGCCGTCGGCGAGCCGCTTCAACTGCTGGACGGACACCCCGACACCGCCCGCTTGCGCGGCGGTGAGCAGCCCCCACTGTGTGGCGGCGAGGTCCGCCAGGGCGAGAATCCATCCACGATCGATTCGCATGCACCAATAGTAAGAGTGCCGACATCGAAAATTACGCGCTAAGTGTAATTATTGATGCATTCCGGTGGCTTCCCACCACGAAAAACCGTCGGTTGTGGCGGCGGAGACCGGGACGAAAGGCGTGCTCGAAGTCGGTCGTGGCGAGGTCCGGGAGGCGGCGGGCGCCTGCGGCGAGGTCGATGGCGAGGTCTTCGTAGCCGAGGGAGAGTTCGGCGAGACGTTCCCACGCCTCGTGCACCTGCCTCTTCGGGGCCAAGAGGAGGGCGGCGTGGGCGAAGGCGGAGTGCCGGGCCAGGCGGTCGAGAACGGATCCGAGGGTTTCGGTGTGCATGTGCGCACCGCCGCGCGGGGTGGGGAACTGGGTGGCGACCCAGTGGTCGATGGTGTGCATGAGCCGCGCTCGACCGATGGCGATGTCGTCGACCGCCGGGTCGGCGCGGAGGTCCCGCTCGTGCAGCCCGGCCAGCAGGTGGATGCAGCGCAGGAGGGGGTGGTCCTCGCGCGGTTCGGCTCGGCAGGCGTGCAGCAGCAGTTCCTTGGTTGGCAGCACGGGACGGTTCACCTCGCCGCCCCCTGCAGCGAACGGGCGGCCGATGACCAGCCGAAGCGGCGCCCGGGTTCGCCGAGCCGCCCCTTCTCCCATGGCGATTCGTTGATGGCGAGCGTGACCGCCTCCAGCGTCGTGAGCCCGAGCACGGAGGTGAGTCCGTGCAGCGTCGCGAGTTCCTCGACGGCGCGCATGGCGGCCGTCGCCTGTTCGGTGGTGAGCGTGCGGCCGCGCAGGTAAGAGACGACCCAGCCGTCCTCGGCCACGCGCCTGGCCTGATGTCTGCTCCGGTCGGTCACCATCCAGTGACCATCGATGACAACTACGGACATATCCCCTGACCCCTCTGTTCCCCCGGTCGCCGACGGTGGCGAGACCGTGTGACAGCGACCACGCTACTGTCGTAAACTATACAAGTCAACCTACGATAAGAAGTCCCTCGGCAGGCGGCAGTAGGATCCCGCCATGCCCTTGTCACCCGCGGTCGCGCGTTGGGAGCTGGCACGGCGCTTGCGGCAGCGGCGCCTCGAGCTCGGTATCGGCGCCGCGGCAATCACCAGGCAGCTCGACGTTTCGGCCGCTTACTGGTCGCACATCGAGAACGAGCGGAATCTGGTGCCCGAGGACAAACTCGAACAGCTTCTCGACATCCTGGAGATCGACGAGAGCGAACAGCACGAACTACTGGCCCTGCGCGACGCCGCCCGACTGCGCGGCTGGTGGGCCGCGCACCCAGGGCTCTTCGACGAGGAGCTGACCCGGTACTACGGCATGGAGTGGGGCGCGCACACCATCCGCAGCTACGAGAGCGTCATGATGCCCGGGCTGCTCCAGGGCGAGGAATTCATTCGCGCGCTGATGAATTCGCGCAGCGCGACCGTGGCGCCGGTCGAGGCGGAGGAGCGGGTGCGAGCACGGCTCACCCGGCAGGGCAGGCTCACCGACCCGGACGACCCGCTGCACCTCAGCGTGGTGCTCGGCGAAGCGGTGCTGCACCAGCAGCTCGGCGGGCCCGAGGTGCTCGGCAGGCAGCTGCGACACCTGGTCGCGGTGGCGGAGCGGTACCCGGAGACGGTCGACATCCGTGTGATCCCCTTCGCCGACGCGGGTTTCGTGCCCGCGGGCTCCACCTTCCACCTGCTCGACTTCGACCGACCCCGGCTGCCCACGCTCGCCTGGTACGAGTCGGCGGTCTTCGGCGAGACCGTCGTGGACGACCCGGCGCGCAACCAGACCCGGGTCCGCGACCTCACCTACCTCTTCGAGCGCATGCACCGCGAGGCGCTCGGCCGCGCCGAATCGCTGGCCCTGATCCGGGACCGGGCCGCAGCGCTGGAGGGTGCGCGGTGAGCGAGTGGTTCGTCTCCTCGTACTCGAGTGACCGGCAGACCTGTGTCGAGGTACGGTTCCGGGCCGGGCGGGTGGATGTGCGCGACAGCAAATCGCCGTCCGGGCAGCCGATCCTGAGCTGGTCGGCAAGCGAATGGGCGGCATTCACCGCAGCCATTCGGGCAGGCGAGCTTCGCTGACCGGATCAGCGGCGTTGGGTAGTCGCACCGCTCGGCGGTCGAAGGCCGCGACGAGGTCGGTGTAGCCGTCTGCCAGCTCGGCCAGCCGATGCCAGGCCGCGTGTACCCGAGGTGCCGCGAGATCGTCGGCGGTCATGAGCAGGCGGTAGGCATGGACCTGTGTGAAGGCGATGCGGTCGATGACGGCACCGAAGGACTCGACAGCGGGACGGGCGTCCGGGCGGGGCGCGGGCAGGTGGTGTATCGCCCAACTGTCGACGGAAGCCACGAGCCGGTCCCGGCGGCAGCAGAATTCGAGCTCTTGATACAGCGAACCGAATTCGATCGCGAGCCGGGCCACCGGGTGCGCAGCCACGTGGTGCCCTCTGATCGAAGCGCACAGTTCGTCCACCGAGGGCAGGAGCTGGAACGGCCGCTCACCGCCGATTGATCGCGGCACCTGACCACCATGCTCGGCCCCATCGAAAACTCCTGGATGCACGCTGCCCCCTCCATCAACTGGCTTGAGCCAGTAGAGCATCACGTCTCCCCGCTCGTCAACAGGTGGCTTGAGCCAGTATCCTCGGATCGTATGAGCGACGTCGACCCTGCGGCGCGAGCGGTACCCGCGAGCAGGCGCCTCGCGGAAGAACTGCGCCGCGCCATCGCCACCGGCGAACTCGGCCCCGGTGCGCGACTCCCGTCCGAGCGGGCACTCGCGGAAACTCACGGGGTGGCACGCAATACCGCCCGAGAAGCAGTGCGGCTCCTTTCCGACGAAGGCCTGGTTACGGCGGTACATGGCAAGGGTGTCTTCGTGCGGGAGCCACAACGGCTCCTTCGATTCGGGAGCAGCCGGTACTCCAATCGGTTACGGGAGCGGACCGGGCTTTCGCCGTACCGCGCAGAAGTCGCGCAGCAGGGCAGAACGGCGCGCGTCGACTGCACCTCGATCACCAGGGTGGCGCCGCCGCCGCACGTAGCGAATCGGCTGGAACTCGATCCGGAGACCGAGACCGTTGTCCGCCGCGAGAACTGGTACTACGCCGATGACGAGCCCGTGCAGATCGGCGTGACCTTCATCCCGTGGGCAATTGCGGAGGGCTCGGTCCTGGCGAGTTCGGCGCAGCTGGGCACGGGAAGTCTGTACGCGCGCTTCGAGGAACGCGGCCACCGGATCACCCGGGTCAGGGAGGAGGTGTCGGCCCGGATGCCGACACCGGACGAGGTGCGCGGGCTGTCGATCCCGGACGGAGTTCCGGTTCTCGAGGTGCTGCACACCGGAATCGACGAGGCCGACCTGCCGTTCGAGGTGACGCTCTTCGTGATGCGCGCCGATCTCAACGGCCTCGACTACAGCATGCCCGTGGAGGATCGATGACCGTCACCGTGCGCCCGCGGGCAGGGTCCGATCTCGACGCCTGCGCCCGGCTGCTCACCGAGGTACATCGAACCGACGGATATCCGGTGGAAGGCGTCGCCGACCCGATCGCCTGGCTGACCCCGGCCACCGCCACCGGGGCTTGGGTCGGTGCATTCGACCGAGTCGTGGTCGGGCACGCCTTGGTCTGCACAGCCACCGATTCCGATGACGCCGCGCGGCTCTGGATAGAGCGGACTGCGGAACCGCTCACGCGGGTGCTGGTCTTCGGCCGCCTCTTCGTCGGCGCGGAGGGCCGGAAGCGCGGTGTCGGCGAGCGGCTCGTGCGTACGGCGATGACCTACGCGGCCGAGCGGAATCGACGGCTCGTCCTCGATGTCATGGACAAGGACGCGGCCGCCATCCGGCTGTACGAGCGGCTCGGCTGGCAGCACATCGGCGCCGTGACGCATCATTTCGGCGCGGGTCGGGAAACCGGTGCACAGTGTTACGCGGCTCCCAGCTGATTCACAGGGCAATGCCCGGTTTCTCGGAGTAACGCCGAGCATGATGAACATGTCGTCCTCGGACGGCGGAAACACCGCCGGAGCGGATCAACTGCCCTGATCGTCCGGCGCGACGGCCGGTGGCGCCGCCCCCTCGCAGGCGGCACCGGCCGCTTTCCGCTCCGGGGCGAAGGGCGGGGGTGCCTCGCCCGCGGCGGCGAGACGGGCGGCGACGCGCGCGATGTCGTCCGGGCCCGCCTTCTCCTTGGCCAGGTCGGCGATGGCGGCGGCGATGGCGGTGGCGGTGATGTCGGTGCGGCCGCGGCTGCGCGCCAGTTCCTCGGTGACCAGGGCGATCTCGGTTTCGGTGAGGTCGCGGTGCAGGACGGCGAAGAGCGCGACGTGGTCCGACTGCGGGACACCCTGCGGGTATCCGGCGCGCAGCCAGTCGACGATGCGGTGCAGCAATCCGGCGCGGTCGCTCATGAAAGGACTCCTCAGGCGCCGAAGAGGTGCACGCCGAGCTTCGCCGCCAGGAACGCCTTCGCGATCCACAGCACCCCGCAGAGCACGGCGACCAGGACGACGCCGAAGCAGGCGTAACCGCCCGCCCGCGCCGGGCCGCTCGCGCTCGCGTGGAGCCGCACCCCGAAGGCGAAGACGACCGGCAGCCCGGCGCCGAAGGCGATGCCGACGAGCACCACCTCGAGCAGCGCGTTCAGGTTGGTGAGGACGGTGTTCACGCGGACTCCCGGTCGGCGGCGGGCAGCCGGTCGCCCGGCCACTCGTTGACATTGGCGTCGGTGACCGGCGCACGCCGGGAACGCAGGTACATGAGCGTGGCGAGCGCGATCAGCACGGTGCAGACCACCAGCACGCCGGGCAGCCCGCCGACGAAGTGCGCCACCGCCCAGCACGCCGCGCCGACCAGCCCGGCCATCGGCAGGGTGAGCAGCCAGGCCACCACCATGTGCCCCATGACCCGCCAGCGCACCTCGGCGCCCTTGCCGAGCCCGGTGCCGAGGATCGAGCCGGTGGCGGTCTGGGTGGTGGAGAGCGGCAGCCCGAAGTGCGCGGAGGTGAGGATGATGGCGGCGGCGGAGCTCTCCGCGGCGAACCCCTGGGGCGAGTCGATCTCGACCAACCCCCTGCCCAGGGTGCGGATGATTCGCCAGCCGCCCAGGTAGGTGCCGACCGCAATGGCGACGGCACACGCGGCCATCACCCATAGCGGCATCTCATCGTTAGCTGAGAGTGTGCCGTGGGCGACCAGTGCGAGGAAGATCACGCCCATGGTCTTCTGCGCGTCATTGGTGCCGTGCGCCAGCGAGACCAGCGAGGCGGAGCCGATCTGGCCCCAGCGGAAGCCGGTCCGCACCGAGTCCGGGTCGGCGCCGCGGGTGATCCGGTAGACGGCGCGGGTGCCGAGCGCGGCGACCAGCGCGGCGACCACGGGGGCGAGCAGCGCGGGCACGACGATCTTGGCGAGCACCCCATCGGTGCCCGCCTGCCAGATCACGCCGCTCCAACCCAGCGCGGCGAGGGTTGCGCCGATCAGCCCGCCGAAGAGTGCGTGTGACGAGCTCGACGGCAGGCCGAATAGCCAGGTCAGCAGGTTCCACAGGATGCCGCCGACGAGTCCGGCGAAGACGATTATGAGCAGCTCCTGCCCGCCGACGGCGTTCAACCGGACGATGCCCTTGGCAACCGTCGCGGCCACCGCGACGGAGAGGAACGCGCCGATCAGATTCAGCACGGCGGAGAGCGCCACCGCCACCTTGGGCCGCAGCGCCCCGGTCGCGATGGAGGTCGCCATCGCGTTGGCGGTGTCGTGGAACCCGTTGGTGAAGTCGAAGGCGAGCGCCGTGATCACAACGATCACGAGAACGAGGAGTTCTGCCGACACCTCCTCAGTGTGGCGTGTTCACCTCTCATTCACCAACAGTTTGCCCTTCGTCGCGGATGGGTAACGGGTCACAGCAGCAGCGCCCGGACGGCATCGATGGTGTCGGCCTCGGCGGGCGTCTTGTCCGGCCGGTACCTGACCACCCTGGCGAAGCGCAGCGCTACCCCGCCGGGGTAGCGGGTGCTGGACTGCACCCCGTCCAGCGCGATCTCCACGACCAGCGCCGGGCGGAGCAGCACGGTGTGCTCGTCCCTGGCGCGCTCGTGCCGCGGGAACTCCGCGGTCTGCCACTGCAGCAGCGCGTCGGTGAGGCCCTTGAAGGTCTTGCCGACCATCACCGGGTCGCCGCCGTCGGGGTCGCGCGCGCCGAGGTGCAGGTTGGACAGGTACCCAGTGCGCCTGCCGTACCCCCACTCGGCGCCGAGCACCACCAGGTCGAGGGTGTGCGTCGGTTTGATCTTCTGCCAGGCGCGGCCGCGCCTGCCCGCGGCGTACGGCGCGGTCAGCGATTTGACCATGACGCCCTCGTGCCCGGCGGCGAGCGCGCCGTCGAAGTACTCGGCGGCGGTCTCGGCGTCGGGGCGCAGCAGCGCGGGGATGCAGTGCTCGGCGGCGACCTGCTCCAGCGCCTGCCTGCGCTCGGCGAGCGGGGCGTCGAGCAGGTCGCGGCCGTCCAGGTGCAGGCAGTCGAAGAAGTACGGGTGCAGCAGGAGTTCGCGGGTGGAGGCGACCGGGCGGACGGCGGGGTCGTCGCTGCCCGCGGGGACCGGCCTGGCGGCGCCGTCCACCGGTTCCAGGATGGCGAAGCGGCTCATGGTCTCCTGGAACGGGCGCGGGCGGCCCGCGTCGGTGAGCGCGAGGGTCTCGCCGTCGAGCACCACCGCGGTGCACGGCAGCTCGCGGACCAGGCGAACCAGCTCGGGCACGCCCGCGGTGATGTCGCGCAGGGTGCGGGTGTAGACGCGGACGTCGTCGCCGTCGCGGTGCACCTGGATGCGGGCGCCGTCGAGCTTGTGCTCCATGCTGACCTCGCCGTCGAACTCGCCGAGCGCCTCCTCCAGGCTGGCGCCGGGGGCGGCGAGCATGGGCTGCACCGGGCGCCCGACCTCCAGCCGGAACTCGGCCAGCGCGGCGGCGCCGCCGCGGCGCGCGGTGACGGCGGTGAGCGGGAGTTCGCCGCAGAGCATGTGCGCGCGGCGGACCGCGGCGACCGGGATGCCCTCGGCCTTGGCGACCGCCTCGGCGACCAGCGCGGTGAGCGCGCCCTGGCGGAGTTCGCCGGTGAGCAGCCGGATCAGGAACTCGCGCTCGGCGGCGGTCGCGCTGCCGAACAACGTGGTGAGCAGGTCTTTGCGCCGGGCTGCCGAGCCGGTGCCGGAGATGCCGCCCAGTTCGGTGAAGACCGCATCGACCTCGGCCACCGTGAGCCGGGGTTCCGCGGCCGTGGCCACGTCCAGCCCGGAGAGCGTGCGCCACCCGGTCCCGATCCGGCCCTGGCGCAACTCGCCGGAGAGCCAGGCGGTCACCGCCGCGAGTTCGGCATCGTCGCCCGCGGCGCGCAACACCTCGGCGAGCGCCTCGGTCTTCGTTTTCCGTGATCGGGTGGCCCGTACGCTCTCCGAGACCCGCACGACATCGGCGAACAGCACGTCTGGAATCTAGCCGCAGCCACCGACAGCAAACCCGCACCGCTGTGACCAGCATTGCTAATTCCGCCATGGTTCGGCTGCTAATCAGCTCATACACTCGATCGCATGGCCAAGACTTACGTCGGCGCGCGGCTCCGCCAGCTGCGCACCGAACGGGGGCTGAGCCAGGTCTCGCTCGCGCAGAAGCTGGAGATCTCGGCGAGCTACCTCAACCAGATCGAGCACGATGTACGCCCGCTGACCGTACCGGTGCTGCTCAAGATCAGCGAACTCTTCGGCGTCGACGCCACCTTCTTCTCCTCGCAGGACGACACCAGGCTGATCGCCGAGCTGCAGGAGGTCGTGCTCGACCAGGAGCTGGGCATCGAGGCCGACACCAAGGAGATCGCGGACATCGTCTCGGCGCACCCGAGCATGGCCCGCGCCCTGGTCGCCATGCACAACCGGTACCGCAACACCTCCGCCCAGCTGGCCGCGGCCACCGAGGACCGGTTCGCCGACGGGTCGGGCAGCGGGGCCATCAGCAAGCCGCACGAGGAGGTCCGCGACTACTTCTACCAGCGGCAGAACTACATCCACGAGCTGGACACCGCCGCCGAGGAGCTGACCACCCGGGTCCGCTTCCACGGCGGCGACGTGAATACCGAGGTCGCCAAGATGCTGCGCGGCCACGGCGTCCGGATCGCCGAGCGGATCGACCTGGGCGAGGGCGTGCTGCACCGCTACGACCCGGAGCAGAAGCTGCTGGAGATCGCGCCGCACCTCTCCGGTGGGCAGCGCAGCTTCAAGCTCGCCGCCGAGCTGGCCTACTTCGAGTGCGGCGGGCTGCTGCAGAAGCTGGTCGACGAGGGCAACTTCGCCTCCGACGACGCGCGCAGGCTGGCCCTGCTCGGGCTGGCGAACTACTACGCCGCCGCCATCGTGCTGCCGTACACGCACTTCCTCGAGGTCGCCGAGGACTTCCGGTACGACATCGAGCGGCTCTCCGCCTTCTTCACGCAGAGCTACGAGACGGTCTGTCACCGGCTCTCCACGCTGCAGCGGCCGGAGCTGCGCGGGGTTCCGTTCTCCTTCGTCCGGGTGGACCGGGCGGGCAATATGTCGAAGCGGCAGTCCGCGACCGGCTTCCACTTCTCCTCCAGCGGCGGCACCTGCCCGCTCTGGAACGTCTACGAGACCTTCGCCTACCCGGGCAAGATCATGACCCAGATCGCGCAGATGCCGGACGGCCGCAAGTACCTGTGGGTGGCGCGCACGGTGGAGCGCAGGGCGACGCGCTACGGCCAGCCCAGCAAGACCTTCGCCATCGGCCTCGGCTGCGAGCTGCGGCACGCGGCCCGGGTGGTCTACGCCGACGGCATCGACCTGCCCGAGGTGCAGCCAACCCCGATCGGGGCGGGCTGCCGGGTCTGCGAGCGGGCCAACTGCCCGCAACGCGCCTTCCCACCGCTCGGCAAGAAGCTGGACATCAGCGAGCACCGCAGCTCGGTCTCGCCGTACGTCCTGCAGTAGCCGTCAGAAGGCGGCTTCGTCCAGCTCCATGATGTCGGTGTCCAGCTCGGCGATGACCGTGCGGACGGCGGTCAGCTGAGGCAGCACATTGCGCGCGAAGAACTGGGCCGCGGCGACCTTGCCGGTGTAGAAGTCGCGGTCCGCGGCGGCGGGCTCGGTGGCCAGCGCGGCGGCCGCGGTCTCCGCCTGGACCAGCAGCCGCCAGGCGATGAGCAGGTCGCCGACGGCGAGCAGGAAGCGCACCGAGCCGAGCCCGATCTTGTACAGCTCGGCGGAGTCCTGCTGGGCGGCGCCGAGGTAGCCGGTGAGGATGCCCGCCATGGCCTGCACGTCGGCGAGCGCCGTCGCGAGCAGCGCGCGCTCGCGGCTCAGCCGCCCGGTCTCCACCTCCAGGAACGCCTGGATCTGCCCCGCGACGTGGCCGAGCGCGACCCCGCGGTCCCGGATGATCTTGCGGAAGAAGAAGTCCTGCGCCTGGATCGCCGTGGTCCCCTCGTACAGGGAATCGATCTTGGCGTCCCGGATGTACTGCTCGATCGGGTAGTCCTGCAGGTACCCGGAGCCGCCGAGGGTCTGCAGCGATTCGGTCAGGTACTCGTAGGCGCGCTCCGAGCCGACGCCCTTGACGATCGGCAGCAGCAGGTCGTTCACCCTGGCGGCGGTGTCGGCGTCGGCGCCGGAGACCAGCTGCGCGACGTCGTCGTTTTGGTGCGCGGCCGTGTACAGGTAGACCGCGCGCAGCCCCTCGGCGTACGCCTTCTGCATGGCCAGGCTGCGCCGGACGTCGGGGTGGTGGGTGATGGTGACCCGCGGTGCGGACTTGTCCGCCATCTTGGTCAGGTCGGCGCCCTGCACCCGCTGCTTGGCGTAGTCGAGCGCGTTCAGGTAGCCGGTGGAGAGCGTGCCGGTCGACTTGACCCCGACCATCATGCGCGCGTTCTCGATCACTTGGAACATCTGCGCGATGCCATCGTGCACCTCGCCGACCAGCCAGCCGACCGCGGGCACGGCGCCGCCGAAGGTGAGCTCGCAGGTGGGCGAGGACTTGAGCCCCATCTTGTGCTCGACGCCGGTGACGAAGACGCCGTTGCGCTCGCCGAGCTCCAGCGTCTCCGGGTCGAAGTGGAACTTGGGGACGTAGAAGAGCGACAGCCCCTTGGTGCCCGGCCGCGCGCCCTCGGGCCGGGCCAGGACCAGGTGGAAGATGTTCTCGGTGAGGTCGCCGAGATCGGCGCCGGAGATGAAGCGCTTGACGCCCTCGATGTGCCAGGTGCCGTCGGGCTGCTGCACCGCCTTGGTGCGGCCGGAGCCGACGTCGGAGCCGGCGTCCGGCTCGGTGAGCACCATGGTGCCCTGCCAGCCGCGGGCGAAGCCCTCGCGCGCCCAGTGCTGCTGCCGCTCGGTGCCGACGGTGTAGAGCACCTTGGCCATGACCGCGCCCATGGTGAAGAAGGCGGCCGAGGAGTTGGCGCAGGTGATCATCTCGTTCACCGCCCAGGCGAGCACGGCGGGCGCCGGGGTGCCGCCCATGCCCTCGGGCAGCGCGAGCGCGCCCCAGCCCGCGTCGTAGACCGCGCGCACCGAGCGGGCGAGCGGCTCCGGCACCGCCACCTCGCCGGTGGCGGGGTCGAAGCTGACCGGGTCGCGGTCGGCGGCGGCGAAGGACTCCGCCACCGGGCCCTCGGCCAGCCTGCGCACCTCGTCCAGGATCGCCCGCGCGGTCTCCGAGTCGAGGTCGCCGTAGGCGCCGGTGTCGAGCAGTTTGTCCAGTTCGAACACCTCGAACAGGTTGAACTCGATGTCCCGCAGATTCGCTCTGTAGTGGCCCACCGCTCCTCCTGACCCGACCGCGATTGATATTTTCCGCAGCCTGCCGCAGGCCGTTCGGGCTACGCAACCGTAGGCGTGCGGCCCCACCTCACCGCAGGCCGAAACCCGGCCTCGGCAAGGTTTCACACGGGTGAAACATCGGCAACGAATTCGTCACCGACAGATATTCCTCGGCAACAACAGCGGCCTACCTTTTATCGCGGATACGGCCTCTGTATACATCCTGACGTGGGCGTATTCCGTTTGTTCGATGAGGAGAAGGGTTCGCCCCATGTCAGATTCCCGCTCGCGAAAATTGCTGCGCGTAGTCGCCGTCCCGACGGCCATCGCGCTCGCCGGGCTCCTGGTCACCGCCTGCGGCGCCAAGGACGACGCAACGGGAGGCGGCTCGGACGCCGCGTCCTGCGTCGACACCTCGCAGCCCACCATCAAGGTCGGCTCGCTGCACTCGCTCTCCGGCACCATGGCGATCTCCGAGGTCACCGTGGCGAACTCGACCAAGCTGGCGGTGGACCAGATCAACGCGGCGGGCGGCGTGCTCGGCAAGCAGATCCAGCTCGTCCTGGAGGACGGCGCGTCGGACCCGAAGACCTTCGCGGAGAAGGCCGAGAAGCTGATCAGCTCGGACTGCGTGGCCGCGGTCTTCGGCGGCTGGACCTCGTCGAGCCGCAAGGCCATGAAGCCCAAGTTCGAGAGCCTGAACTCGCTGCTCTACTACCCCGTGCAGTACGAGGGGCTGGAGGACAGCAAGAACATCTTCTACACCGGCGCCACCACCAACCAGCAGATCGTGCCCGCGCTGGACTACCTGAAGCAGAAGGGCGTGAAGTCGCTCTACCTGGTCGGCTCGGACTACGTCTTCCCGCAGACCGCGAACCGCGAGATCAAGGCGTACGCGGCGGCGAACGGCATCGAGATCAAGGGTGAGGACTACACCCCGCTCGGCTCCACCGACTTCTCCACCATCGTCAACAAGGTGCGCACCGCCGACGCGGACGCCGTCTTCAACACCCTGAACGGCGACTCCAACGTCGCCTTCTTCCGCGAGTACACCAATGCCGGGCTGAAGGCCGCCGACATGCCGGTGGTCTCGGTGTCGATCGCCGAGGAGGAGGTCGCGGGCATCGGCGCGCAGAACATCGCGGGCCAGCTGACCGCCTGGAACTACTACCAGACCGTCGACTCCCCGGAGAACAAGAAGTTCGTGGCCGACTACAAGGCCGCCTTCGGCGCGGACAAGCCCACCTCGGACCCGATGGAGGCGGCCTACGCCTCGGTCTACCTGTGGAAGAACACCGTGGAGAAGGCGAACTCGTTCGCGGTCGCCGACGTCCAGGGCGCGGCCGACGGCGTCAGCTTCGCGGCGCCCGAGGGGCTGGTGACCATCGACGGCAACACCCACCACATCACCAAGACCGCCAGGATCGGCGAGATCCGCCCCGACGGCCTGATCTACACGGTCTGGGATTCGGGCAGCCCGATCAAGCCGGACCCGTACCTCGAGTCGTACCCCTGGGCCGACGGCCTGCGGTAACTCCCCGACACCGGTGCGGGGCGGCGCTGCCGCCCCGCACCGGCTCGATCCCGAAGGGGGTACTCCTCGATGGACGTCATGATCGGCCAGCTCTTCACCGGGCTGAGCCTCGGATCGATTCTCCTGCTCGCCGCGCTCGGGCTCTCGCTGACCTTCGGTCAGATGGGCGTCATCAACATGGCGCACGGCGAATTCATCATGGCAGGCTGCTACACCACCTACGTCGTGCAGACGGTGGTCTCCTCGGCCGGTGTCTCGCTGCTCATCTCGCTGGTGATCGGCTTCCTGGTCGGCGGGGCGCTCGGCGCCGCGCTGGAGATGGGGCTCATCCGCTGGATGTACGACCGCCCGCTGGACACCCTGCTGGTGACCTTCGGCGTCGGGCTCGTGCTGCAGCAGCTGGCCCGCGACATCTTCGGCGCCCCGGCCAAGAACGTGCTGGTGCCGGAGTTCCTGAGCGGCGGCGTCACGATCCTCGGCGCGGTGGTGCCGAAGACCCGCATCTTCATCCTGGTGCTGGCGATCCTCGCGGTGACGGCGCTGGCCGTCGCGCTGAAGACCACCCCGCTCGGCAGGCGGATCCGGGCCGTTGTGCAGAACCGCAGCCTCGCCGAGACCAGCGGCGTCTCCAGCCGGTTCACCGACGTCAGCACCTTCTTCATCGGGTCGGGGCTGGCCGGTGTGGCGGGCGTCGCGCTCACCCTGATCGGCTCCACCAGCCCGACCATCGGGCAGAGCTACCTGATCGACGCCTTCCTCGTGGTGGTGATCGGCGGGCTCGGGCAGATCAAGGGGACGGTGATCGCCGCCTTCGCGCTCGGGCTGCTCAACTCCTTCATCGAGTACTCCACCACGGCCTCGATCGCCAAGGTGATCGTCTTCGTGATCATCGTGATCTTCCTGCAGGTCCGGCCGCAGGGGCTCTTCACCGTCCGGACAAGGAGTCTGGCATGACCACGCTCATCCAACGGTGGCGCGCGAACTCCTCGGCCACCGCGCTCGCGGGCTTCGCGGTGGCCGCGGTGCTGCTCTTCGCGGTGGCGCCCGCGGTGCTCAGCGACTTCCGGCTGAACCTGCTCGCCAAGTTCCTCTGCTTCGCCATCGTGGCGGCCGGGATCGGGCTGGCCTGGGGGCGGGGCGGCATGCTCACCCTCGGCCAGGGCGTGTTCTTCGGGCTCGGCGCCTACATCATGGCCATGCACCTGCAGCTGGCCGACGCCGCGCGGCTCGGCAACGACGTGCCCGAGTTCATGGACATCGCCGGGATCAGGGAGCTGCCCGCGTTCTGGGTGCCGTTCGCCTCGGCCCCGGTGGCGCTGCTCGCGATACTGATCGTGCCCGCGCTGGTCGCGGCGGTGCTCGGCTACGGCGTGTTCAAGCGCCGGGTGAAGGGCGCGTACTTCGCGATCCTGAGCCAGGCGCTCGCCGCCGCGCTGGCGATCCTGCTCACCGGGCAGCAGGCGCTCGGCGGCTTCACCGGGCTCTCCGACTTCCGCGCCTTCTTCGGGTTCAAGCTCTCCGACCCGGCCAACCGGCAGATGCTCTTCTTCATCGCCGCCGGCACGCTGCTCGTGGTGGTGGCGATCGTGCGGCAGCTCATGCGGAGCCGCTACGGCGAGCTGCTGGTCGCGGTGCGCGACCAGGAGGAGCGGGTGCGCTTCCTCGGCTACGACCCGGCCAATATCAAGATCGTGGCGTACGTGGTCGCGGCGTTCTTCGCCGGGATCGCGGGGGCGCTGTTCACGCCGATCGTCGGGATCATCTCGCCCGCGGACATCGGCGTCGTCCCCTCCATCGCCTTCCTGATCGGGGTCGCGATCGGCGGCCGCACCACGCTGCTCGGGCCGGTGCTCGGCGCGATCGGCGTCGCCTGGGCGCAGACCTCGCTCTCCGAGCAGTTCCCGTCCGGCTGGACCTACCTGCAGGGCGTGCTGTTCATCGTGGTGGTCGGCTTCATCCCGGCCGGGCTGGCGGGGATCTGGCCGATGCTCAAGGGCCGCGTCGACTTCGGGCGCTTCCGGCGCAAACCGGAGCCGGAGCCCGCGGCCCCCGAACGAGAGAAGGTGGCGGCGCCATGAGTGCACCGGCCAAGGCGGGGATGTCCGCCGAGTACCTGGAGGTGCGCGGCCTCTCGGTGAGCTTCGACGGCTTCAAGGCCGTCACCGAGGTCGACCTCACCGTGCTGCAGGGCGACCTGCGCTTCCTGATCGGGCCGAACGGCGCGGGCAAGACCACCCTGATCGACGCCATCACCGGCCTGGTCCCCGCCACCGGGTCGGTGCAGAAGACCGGGGTCGAGCTGCTCGGCAAGAAGGTGCACCAGATCGCGCGCGCCGGGATCGGGCGGACCTTTCCAGACCGCGAGCGTCTTCGAGCAGCTCACCGTCCTGCAGAACCTGGACATCGCGGCGGGCGCGGGCCGCTCGGCGCTGACGCTGCTGCGCACCCGCAAGGGGGTGCTGCCCGCCATCGAGGAGGCGCTGGAGACCACCGGCCTCGCCGCGCTGCGGGACAAGCCGGCGGGCGTGCTCGCGCACGGGCAGAAGCAGTGGCTGGAGATCGGCATGCTGCTGGTGCAGAACGCCTCCGTGCTGCTGCTGGACGAGCCGGTCGCGGGCATGAGCGCCGAGGAGCGCGAGGAGACCGGGAACCTGCTGCGCCGGATCGGCAGCGAGCGGGTGGTCGTCGTGGTCGAGCACGACATGGACTTCATGCGCTCGTTCGCCACCTCGGTGACGGTGCTCGCGGGCGGCAAGCTGCTCAGCGAGGGCAGCGTCGAGCAGGTGCAGGCCGACCCGAAGGTGCAGGAGGTGTACCTCGGCACGGCGGCCGAGATCGACAGCACCGGCGCCGATCTCAGCGATGTCACCACTATCGCCGTGGAAGAGGAGACCGACGATGCTCGAGCTCGATGACGTGCGCTCCGGCTACGGCCGCACCGAGGTGATCCACGGCGCCACGCTGACCGTGCCGGACGACAGCGTGGTCGCGGTGATGGGGCACAACGGCGCGGGCAAGACCACCCTGCTGCGCACCGCGGTCGGGCTGATCGGGGTGAAGTCGGGGCGGATCGCCTTCGACGGCGAGACCATCACCAAGCTCGCCCCTTCCAAGCGGGTGCGCCGCGGCATCGCCTACGTGCCGCAGGGGCAGCAGAGCTTCGGCCAGCTCAGCACCATGGAGAACCTGCAGGTGGTGGCGGACGGGCGCAAGCGCGGCAAGGCACTGATCGACGAGGCGCTCGACCTCTTCCCCGCGCTGCGCGAGCTGCTGCCGCGCAAGGCCGGGCTGCTCTCCGGCGGCCAGCGCCAGCAGCTGGCCATCGCGCGGGCGCTGATCACCGAGCCCAAGCTGCTCATCCTGGACGAGCCGACCGAGGGCATCCAGCCCTCCGTCGTCGCCGAGATCGAGCGCACCATCATCGATCTCACCCGGCGCGGCGGGCTGAGCGTGCTGTTGGTGGAGCAGCACATCGGCTTCGCGCTGCAGGCGGCGCAGCACTACTACGTGCTGCAGTCCGGGCGGATCGCCTCCAGCGGGGAGGGTGGGGCGGGCGCGGAGACCGCGGTGCGCTCCGCCATGGCGATCTGAGCCCTGCGATGGCGCGGATTCCGCTGCGCGAACAGGTCTACGACGCGCTGCGCCGTGATCTCGCGGGCGGGGCGCTGCCCGCCACCGAGCGGCTGCGCGAGGAGCGGCTGGCCGCCGGGTACGGCGTCTCCCGCACCCCCGTGCGGGAGGCGCTGGCCCGGCTGCTCGCCGACGGGTTGGTGCAGCGGCAGGCCGACGGGTTGTACCCGTTCCGGCCCCGGCTGGACGAGCTGGACAACCTCTACGAGCTGCGCTTGGTGCTCGAGGCGCGCGGGTTGCAGCGGGCGCTGCCTGCGTCCGCCGCAGCCGGTCTCGCTACGGGGCACGCGGCCTCGGCCGGGGCTGCCACCGGGCACGGGGCCGGTATCGCGGCGGGAGCCGGAGCCGCCTCCGGACCATGGACGGCCGCCGCCGGTGAGCGGCGGGGCGATGGCGCGCGGACCCTGCCGGTGCACGATCTCGAACCGGTGCGAGCGGAGCTCGCGGTGTGGCTGGCGCTGCGGGACGACCCGCCCGAGCCGGGCCCGGCGCTGGTCGCCGCGGACGAGCGGTTCCACTCGACCCTGCTGCGCGCCGCGGGCAACCCGGCGCTGGCCGACGCGCTGCACGCGGTCTACGAGCGGGTGCGGCCGGTGCGCACCATGGATCTCCCCGGCCCCGAGCGGATCGCGGTGATGACCGCCGAGCACATCGCGGTTGCCGAGCACGTGCTCGCCGGCGAGCTGGACGCCGCGCTGCGTGCGCTCGTCATCCACATCGATACCTCGCGGGCACACGTCCGGCTGCGTGCCGAGCAGGCGCTGGAGTTCACGAAACTGGCCCGCGCCGTTCGTGATTGAGGCTCAGCAGTCGGGCTGCAGCGGGAAGCAGGCGGGCGGCCTGGTACTGGAGGCGGGCGCCGGGGTGCTGGTCGCGCTGGGCGCGGCGGGCTCCCCGGTATCACCGTCGTCGCGGATCAGCGCGGTCGCGACCACGCCGAACACCACGAAGAGCCCGAGCAGCGCCACCAGCACGATCGCCCAGGTCGCGCCGCGGTGGTGCCGGTGCGGCTCGCGCGGGGTCGGCGCCACCCGCGGCACCACCGGCGGCGGGATCACCGAGGGCCGCTGCTGCTCCGGCGCCTGGTCGAACCCGGCGGCGAGCAGCTCGGCGCGCGGCGGCACCGCATCGCCCGCGCCGAGTTCCCGGCACGCCCCGAGGACGCCGTCGGCGGTCCAGGTCCGCGGCCCCTTGGCGAAGTTCTCCAGGTAGATGCGGAGTTCGGTGGCGTCGGCGGCATTGCCGACCACCACGTCCAGCCCCGGCCGCAGCGTGGTGCGGGCCGGGCGCACCACCACCCCGCGGAACGGGACGAGCACCGCCGCCCCGCAGACGTGGCCGGGGTCGCGCAGCCCGCGCTCCAGCGCCGTCCGCACCGCGTAGACGCCGTGCTCCACCCGGTCCGCGAGGTCGCCCGCGCCCTCCTCCTCCAGGTCGAGCGGGGAATCGCTGATCGCCCACGGCTTTCCGGGCGTCGCGGTGAGGATTCCGCTCTGCCTGCGCCGGAAGCCGAAGACCTCGAGCACGGTGAGCCCGGTCGGGGTGAAGAGCACCGCGCCGACCCGGCGCGTGCCGCCGCTCTCCGCGATCGGCACGTCGAGCAGCGCCAGCCCGGTACTCGGCATGGTGCCGAGGCATTCCGCGAATTCCCGTTCGGCGCCGGAGAGTTCCGCCCCGGGCCGTACCCGCACCAGCATGAGGTTGTCCCCCCGACGATCTAGTTCTTCAGTGCAGGCAAAGTATCCCGCCGAATGCGGAGGGTCGTGATGGTTGCGGCCAAACCGTCGTACTGATTGATCAGCAGGACGATCTCGATGAGCTCGCGCTCGTCGTAGTGCGCGGCCAGCGCCTGCCAGGTGGCGTCGTCCAGGTCGCGCTCGGTGACCTGCTGCTCCACCGCGGCGAGCAGCGCGCGCTGCCGCTCCGACCAGCCGTCGGCGCCCGACCCGGCGCGCAGCCGCTCCACGATCTCGGCGGTGACCCCGGCGCGGCGGCCCAGCCGCACGTGGTGGTCGTATTCGTAGTCGCACCCGCGCAATTGGGCCACCCGCAGGATCACCAGCTCGGCCTCGTGCCTGGAGAGCCGCCCGCCCGGCATGAGCTTGCCCGAGTAGTGCAGCCAGCCGCGGAACAGCCCGCGGGTGCGGCCGAGCGTGCTGAACAGCTGCGCGTCCCGCGTGCCCGCGGCACGGGAGAGCGCCTGCCAGACGAGCCAGTTGATCGGGCCGAGTTCGCTCAACCGTCCGGGGGCGATCCGCGGTGTGCTCATGAGTGCGGAGTTTAGTGCGGGTCAGCCCTCGATGAGATCGGCCAATCCCGCCAACACCAGGGTCAGCCCGAACTCGTAGGCGTGCACGGCGCTGTAGGCGGCGTCGTGCGCCTGGCCGGCGGCGGCGCCGACCCTGGTGCCGAGGGGGTAGCGCGCCGGGTCGACGACCCGCTCCAGGACCGGGCCGACCCGGGCCCACCACTGCGCGTCGTCCATGCCGGTCGCGGCGGCGTTGCGGGCCAGGTCGATGCCGATCCTGGCGGTGGCGGCGACGAAGCCGAGCAGGTGGGTGAGGGCGGCGTCCATGGTGACGTCGTCCAGGCCGAGGCCGTCGAAGGCGCCGAGTTCGTGCTCGTACTTGGCGAGCTGCCCGGGGCCGAGCGGGGGGCGGGTGGCGGGCAGGTCGGTGACCCAGGGGTGGCGGGCGAGCAGGGCGCGGTTGCCCGCGGCGACCGCGCGGACCCGGTCGCGCCAGGGCAGGCCGGTGAGGTCGGCGCGCTCCATCTCGGCGTAGACGGCGTCCAGCATGAGGTCGAGCAGCTCGGCCTTGCCTGGCACATAGGTGTAGGTGGCCATCGTGGTGAGGCCGAGGCGGTCGGCCACCGCGCGCATGGTCAGCGCGGTGAGCCCGTCGGCGTCGGCCAGCGCGATCGCGGCGGCCACCACCTCGTCCACGCTGCGGCGCTGCTTCGGGCCGCGGGCGCGCGGGCGCTCGCCCGGCTCGCGCCAGAGCAGCTCCAGCGTGCGGGCCGGATCGTTCTTCTCGCTTGCCATCCGCCGATCGTACATGTACAAAGTACAGAGTACTTAGTACGGAGTTTGGGAGGTCTCGTGAACATCACCGCTTCGTGCATTTCGCTCAATGTCCCCGACCCGCGCGCCTCGGCCGACTTCGCCATCAGGCACCTCGGCTTCACCGAGCACAACGCCGCTGCCGGGTTCATCGCGCTGAGCAGGGCGGACGCGGGCTTCGACCTCGTCTACCTGCAGACCGGGCTGAGCACCTTCAAGCCCGCAAGGATCGCGGGCAGCGCGGGCGAGGGGCTGCTGGTGGCGTTCGTGGTGGACGACATCGACGCCGAGTACGCCCGGCTGCGCGCGGAGGGTGCGCCGATCGAGACCCCGATCGAGACCGAGGAGTGGGGTGAGCGCTACTTCCAGCTCACCGACCCGAACGGCGTCGTGCTGCAGCTGGTGCAATGGGTCTCCGGCCCGGAGTCCGGGCCGGAGCACTGATCCACAGCGCCGCGCGGAAGACCGACTCGGCGGTGGCCGCCGGGCGGCCGATCAGCTGCACCAGGTCGCCGGAGGTCACGTCGAGCGCGCCGGATTCGATCCCGGCGTCGGAGTCGGCGAAGACCTCGGCCACCGAAGCCGGAAGCCCGGACTCGACCAGCGCCGCGGTGTAGCCTGCGCGGCCGAGGCTCTCGTATCGGACGGGGATGCCGAGCGCGGCGGCCATGGCGTCGGCCAGTTCGGCGTGCGTGAGCGGCCGGTCGCCGCCGAGCTCGTAGACCCGGCCGCCCTGGTCGTCGGCGGAGGTGAGCACGGCGGCGGCCGCCTCCGCGTAGTCGGCCCTGGCCGCGCCCGCGATCCGGCCGCCCGCCGCGGCGCCCGTGAACGCGCCGGTGGCCCTGGCCTGCTGCAGGCTGCCGAGGTAGTTCTCCCAGTACCAGCCGTTGCGCAGCAGGACGAGCGGGACCGCGCCCGCGCGCAGGACCTGCTCGGTGGCGCGGTGCTCGGCGGCCAGGACCAGCGGGGTGTGGTCGGCGTCCGGGATGCTGGTGTAGGCGAGCAGCTCGACGCCCGCCCGCTCGGCGGCGCGCAGCACGGCCGTGTGCTGGGCCACCCGCTGCCCGAACTCGGTGCCGGAGACCAGCAGCAGCCGGGTCACCCCGCGGAGCGCGGCGTCCAGGTCGTCGGGGTTGTCGTACGCCGCCCGGCGCACCTCGATACCGCGGTCGGCGAGGTCGGCGATCTTCTCCGGGGTGCGGGCGATGGCGATCGGGGCGACCCCTCTGCGCGCCAGCGCCTCGACGACGAGGCGGCCGAGGTGTCCGCTTGCTCCGGTGACGGCGACGGTCATGGGTCTCCTCCTGGATTTCGACTGGTCCAGAAGCACTAACTTTTCGTAAGCGCTAATCATTCCTGGGTACCCTCGGGGCATGGAGCACGATCCGCAGCTCGAGGCGGATGTCTTCGCCCGCGGCTGCACCTCGAGGCCGGTGCTGCAGAACGTCGCCGGGCGCTGGGGCATCCTCGCCCTAGTCGCGCTGCGCGCGGGTCCGCACCGGTTCGGCGCGCTGCGCCGCCGGGTGGACGGGGTCAGCGAGCGCATGCTCGCCCAGACCCTCCGGGCGCTCGAACGCGACGGCATGGTGCACCGCGAGGTGCTGGAGAGCATCCCGCCGCGCGTCGAGTACACCCTCACCGAGCTCGGCGCGGAACTCGCCGAGCAGCTGGAGACGCTGGTCCAGCTGGTCGAGCGGAACATGCCGCGGGTGCGCGCGGCCCAAGCCGCCTACGACCGGGACTGACCGGCGCCCCGCCGCGGTTGTTCCTGCCATGGAACTCGACCGCGCCCTCGAATTCGCCCGCTCCACCACCCGATCGGTGCTCACCACGCTGCGCCGCGACGGCCGCCCGCAGCTCTCCAACGTGCTGCACGTGACCGGTGACGACGGGCTGATCCGCATCTCCATCACCGCCGACCGCGCCAAGTACCCCAACCTGCGCAGGCAGCCGTGGGCCGCCCTGCACGTCACCGACGCCGCGTTCGGCTCCTACGCCGTCCTCGAAGCCGACGTCGAACTGACCGCCGTCGCCGCCGCCCCCGACGACCCGGCCGTCGACGCCCTCGTCGCCTACTACCGGGCCGGCTCCGGTGAGCACCCGGACTGGGACGACTACCGCCGGGTCATGGTCGCCGACCGCCGCGTCCTCGTCACCCTCACCCCGACCAGGGCGTACGGGCTGCTGCGTTGACGTTCACTGAACTAATTCAGTAAACGGCTACACTGGGCGCATGGCTACGCGCACGTTCCCGTTCTCCACGCTCATCAACAAGCAGACGAGTGTGTTCCCGGCACTGGCCGATGCCGACGTGGTGCTGGAGCGGCGGGACGCGGAGAACCTGGTGCTCATGCGCTCCGAGCGGTTCCAGGCGATGCTGGTCGGGCTGAGCATGGCGGCGCGTTCGCTGGCGATCGTGGCGCGAGCGAACCGGACCCTGGCGGAGGAGACGTTCGCCGAGGAGCTGCCCTGGCTGGTCTGGCTCCCGGCGGAGGCACGCGCCGAATGCGTCCGCGAGCTGCTCGACCACCTCTTGGCCGGTGCCGACACCGGCCTGCTGCTTCCGTTCGCGCGGGCGCTGCGCGAGTGGCAAGCGACGGCGGAGATCCACTCCGACCCGGAGCTCGCGCAGCGCCTACGCGGCCCCTTCGACACGAGCGAGTCCACCCCCGTGACCCGCCCGGGTGCGGACGGTGCCTGACAAGCTGCGGCGCGGAGACGAGGCGCCCCGGCCGACGGGGTGGACGGTCCGGCTGGTCGATCGGCAGGCTGCGCACGGGTGGACGTGCCTGCTGAATCAGGCCGCTGAGAGCTTGGACCGGGCGTGGGTCGCCATCACCGGCGACCCACGTTCCCGCACCGACCCGAGTCGGCAACATCCGCTGAAGTTCGACCTCCGCGAGGTTCAGGTCGACGGGGTGCTGCTGGAGCAGTGGCAGTACGAGGTCACCGGCGGCGGCCGGATCTGGTACGCCATCGACGACGCGCGCCGGACGCTGTGGATCACGCAGGCGGGCACCGGCCACCCGAAAGCGACGGACAAGCGGCGCCGCTGACAGCTACCCGCCCAGCTCCGACACCCGCACGAACCGATACCCCTGCCCCCGCAACTCCCCGACGATCCGCGGAATCGCGGCCAACGCCTCCCCCGACCCGTACATGACGTGCAGCAGCACGATCGACCCCGGCCGCACCTCCCGAACCGCCTCCGCCGCGATATCGGCGGCCGCCGCCGCCTTCGGCTCCACATCCCACATGACTGTGGTCCGGTCGTGCTCGGCCAGGTACCGCGGCAGCGCCAGGAACTTCTTGCCGTACGGCGGCCGGAAGGTGATCTCCCCGGTGTACCCGGTGGCGCGGATGGCGGCGTCGGTGCGCTCGACCTCGTCGCGCACGGTCCCCGGCGTCACGAAGACCATGCGGCGGTGGCTGTAGGTGTGGTTCCCGACCTCGTGCCCGGCGGCGACGATGGCGCGGCCGAGCTCGGGGCGGGCGTCGAGGTCGCGGCCGTTGAGGTAGAAGGTGGCGGGGACACCGAGGTCGGCGAGAACGCGGAGTACCTCGGGGGCGCGCTCGCTGGGTCCGTCGTCCAGGGTCAGCGCGACGACCTTCTCGGTGGTCTCGACCCGGTCGACCAGCTCCCCGCCGAGCTGGAACGAGCGTGCGTTGATCAGCCGGTAGAAGCCGAAGCCGAGCAGCAGGACACACACAAGGACACCCGCGATCCACCGCACCCGCCCATCCAAACAGCGACGCCCCGGCCGCGAAAGCCGGGGCGCCGAAGAAAAGCGGATCAGAAGTTGATCATGTGCCCCGCGAGCCCGTGGAACGCCTCCTGCAGCGCCTCGCTGAGCGTCGGGTGGGTGTGCACATTGCGGGTGAGCTCGTTGACCGTGAGGTCCCACTTCTGCGCCAGCGTCAGCTCGGGCAGCAGCTCGGAGACGTCGTGGCCGATGAGGTGCCCGCCGATGAGCTCGCCGTACTTCTTGTCCGAGATCAGCTTGACGAAGCCGGTCGGGTCGCCGAGGCCGTGCGCTTTGCCGTTCGCGGTGAGCGGGAAGGTGGCGACCTGCACGTCGTACCCCTCGTCGCGGGCCTGCGCCTCGGTGAGCCCGAAGCTGGCGACCTGCGGCTGACAGAAGGTGGCGCGCGGCATCATCCGGTAGTCGCCGAGCGGCAGGGTCGGCGCGCCCGCGATGGTCTCCGCGGCGACCACGCCCTGCGCCTCCGCGACGTGCGCCAGCTGCAGCTTGGCGGTGACGTCGCCGATGGCGTAGATGTGCGGCACGTTGGTGCGCATGACGTCGTCGATGGCGATGGCGCCGCGCTCGGTCAGCTCGACGCCGGTGTTCTCCAGGCCGTAACCCTCGACCCGGGGCGCGAAGCCGACGGCCTGCAGCACCTTGTCCACGGTGACGGTCTCCGTCGAGCCGCTCTTGTTGTCCTTGATCGTGACGGTGACCTTGGCGCCGTCGTCGTCGATGGACTGCACGGCGGCACCGGTGCTGATGGTGATGCCGAGCTTCTTGTACGCCTTGGTGATCTCCTTGGAGACGTCGGCGTCCTCGTTCGGCAGCGCGCGGTCCAGGAACTCCACGATGCGCACGTCCACGCCGTAGTTCTTGAGGACGTAGCCGAACTCCATGCCGATCGCGCCCGCACCCACGATGAGGATCGAGCCCGGCAGCTCCTTGGTGAGGATCTGCTCCTCGTAGGTCACCACGTTCTCGCTCAGCGAGGTGCCCGGCAGCAGCTTGGTGACGGTGCCGGTGGAGATGATGGCGTTGTCGAACGTGACCGTCTCGGTGCCGCCCTTCGACAGCTCCACCGAGATCGTGTTCGCGTCGGTGAAGGTGCCCTTCCCGTCGAACTCGTCGATCTTGTTCTTCTTCATCAGGAAGTGGACGCCCTTGACCCGGCCGTCCGCGACCTTGCGGCTGCGGTCGAACGCCGCGCCGAAGTCGAACGAGACATCCCCCGAGATGCCGAAGGTCTTCGCTTCCTTGGTGAAGATGTGGGCGAGTTCGGCGTTGCGCAGCAGCGCCTTCGACGGGATGCACCCGACGTTCAGGCACACACCGCCCCAGTATTTCTGCTCGACGATCGCTGTTCGCAGGCCGAGTTGAGCTGCGCGGATCGCGGCGACGTAACCGCCGGGACCAGCGCCGAGCACGACGACATCGTAGTGGGAAGTCACGGTATCGAGCCTAGTCCTGTCTGCGCGGTCCGGCCCAGCCACCCGGGAGCGAACGCCGCGCCGCCAGGCCCCGCGCCCGCCCCGTCCGCCACAATGTGGGGATGACCGGCAGCGTTGACCCCAGTGCAAGCGACCCCCACCTGTGGCTGGAGGAGGTCACCGACGAGGCCGTGCTGGACTGGGCGCGCGCCCGCAACGAGGTCACCGCCGAGCGTTTCGCCTCCTCGGACCGGTTCCACGGGCTGCAGCGCCGGATCCTGGACATGCTCGACACCGACGCCAAGATCGCCTTCCCGACCCGCCGCGGCCGCTGGCTCTACAACTTCTGGCGCGACGCCGCGCACCCGCGCGGGCTCTGGCGGCGCACCACCTTCGACGAGTACGCGGGCGGTTCGCCGGACTGGGAGGTGCTGATCGACCTGGACGCGGTCGCCGCCGCCGAGGACGAGAACTGGGTGTGGGCGGGCGCTGCAGTGCTGCGCCCGGAGCAGCACCGCGCGCTGATCAGCCTCTCCCGCGGCGGCGCCGACGCCAAGGTGGTGCGCGAGTTCGACATCACGGCCGGGCGCTTCGTCGCCCCGGCGGACGGCGGCTTCGCGCTGCCCGAGGCGAAGTCCAGGGTGAGCTGGATCGACCTGGACACCGTCTACGTCGGCACCGACTTCGGCCCCGGCTCGCTCACCGACTCCGGCTACCCGCGGGTCGTGAAGCGCTGGCACCGCGGCACGCCGCTGGACGCCGCGGTCACCGTCTTCGAGGGGGAGCCAGCCGACGTCTCGGTCGCGGCCGCGTACGACCGCACCCCCGGCTTCGAGCGGCACTACGTCGCCAGGGCCACCGACTTCTACAACGAGGAGGTGTCGCTGCTCGCGCCGGACGGCACTCGCACCCGGCTCGAGGTCCCCACCGACGCCGACGTCTCCTGGTACCGGGACTGGCTGCTGGTGCGGCTCAAGTCGCCGTGGCGGCCCGGCGCCACCGCGTTCCCGGCGGGCGCGCTGCTGGTCGCCGACTTCCCCGCCTTCCTGGCCGGCGGCCGCGAGTTCGAGGTGCTCTTCGACCCCGACCCGCACACCGCGCTGCACAACTACGGCTGGACCGAGAACCACCTGCTGCTGGTGACGCTGCACGACGTGCGCACCGAGCTGCACCTGCTCACGCCTGGCCCCGACGGCTGGCAGCGCAGCCCGCTGGCCGACACCCCGCCCATGTCGACCACCACCGTCATGAACCTGGACCGGCTGGAGTCCGGTGACGACTTCATGCTCGCCACCAGCAGCTTCACTACGCCGCCGACGCTGCTGGCCAGCTCGGTGGGGGGCGCGACCGTCGAGCTCGCCCGCGAGCCCGCGTTCTACGACGCCACCGGCATCGAGACCGAGCAGTTCTTCGCCACCTCGGAGGACGGCACCGCGGTGCCCTACTTCGTGATCCGCCACGTCGACCGGCGCGGCACCCCCGGCCCGACCGTGATGTACGGCTACGGCGGCTTCGAGAACTCCTACACCCCCGCCTACGCCGCCAGCGCGGGCGTCGGCTGGCTGGAGCGGGGCGGCACCTGGGTGGTCACCAATATCCGCGGCGGCGGCGAGTACGGCCCGGAGTGGCACACCTCGGTCCTCAAGGAGAACCGGCACCGGGTGTACGAGGACTTCGCCGCCATCGCCATGGACCTGGTCGCTCGCGGCATCACCACCGCCGACCAGCTCGGCGCGGTCGGCGGTAGCAACGGCGGGCTGCTGATGGGTGTCATGCTCACCCGCTACCCGGAGCTGTTCGGCGCCATCGTCTGCCGGGTGCCGCTGCTCGACATGAAGCGCTACCACCTGCTGCTCGCGGGCGCCTCCTGGGTGGCCGAGTACGGCGACCCGGACAAGCCGGAGGAGTGGGCGTACCTGAGCCGCTACTCGCCCTACCAGAACACCGACCCGGGGCGCGCCTACCCGCCGATCCTGCTCACCTCGTCCACCAGGGACGACCGGGTGCACCCGGGCCACGCGCGCAAGATGGCCGCGCTGCTCGAGGCGCAGGGCCACCCGGTCTGGTACCACGAGAACATCGAGGGCGGGCACGGCGGCGCGGCCGACAACAAGCAGTCGGCGTTCCAGGCGGCGCTCATGTACGAGTTCTTCGGCAGCATGCTGCGCGACGGCGAGAGCCCCGGTCGGGGCTGAGTCACCGGTCGCGCAGCCACTTCTCGACCCGGTCGACGGTGCTGCCGCACTCCTGAATCCAGCCGTTGTGGCCGAGCCGCTCCGGCTGGACCCAGGTCGTCACCTCGGCCGCGGGCAGCTTGCGCAGCAGGTGCGCGGCGGAGCCGGCCGGGGTGAGCTCGTCGCCGGTCATGGTGATGGAGAGGACCGGGAGCTTGAGCCTGCCGATCCGCTCCTCGTAGTCGATGTCCGCGCCCATCGGCACGAAGCGGCCGGTGCGGGCGAGCCGGGCCCAGTCCGAGATCAGCACCTTCGACTGCCTGCCGAACGCGGCCGCGCCGCCGAGCCGATCGCCGGGCCAGTACCCGGCGACGCCCGCGGTGAGCGCGACCGCCGCGGTGCCGAGCAGCATCCCGGGGCCGGAGAGGCCGCGGAAGCCGCGGTGGTACGGGGTGCCGGAGGCGACCAGGACCAGCCCGCCGAGCCTGCCCCTGACCCTGGCCGCGTAGAGCACCGCGAGCTGGCCGCCCATGCTGTGCCCGAGCAGGTACGGGGTGCTCTGCGGGAACCGGTTGCGGACCACCTGCAGGATCGCCGGGAAATCCACCGAGACCAGTTCGTGGTAGCCGTAGGCGCTGTCCGCGCTCGGCTCGGGGCGGCTGTCGCCGTTGCCGCGCAATTCGCCGATGGCGGTGTCGAATCCGCGCGCGGCGAGGTCGCGGGCGACGGCCGCGTAGTAGCCGCCGGGCACGCCGAGGCCGGGCACGATCACCACCACGGGGCGCGGCGCGTCCGGCGTCACCGGGTGCCGGTGCGCGCCGGAGGCGCCGAGCAGCCGCACCGGGACGGTGGACCCGTCGGGCATCTGGATCGGAACGGTCTCCATGCGCGCACGCTACCGCGCTGCTCAGGCGCGGACGGCCCCGAGGATAACCCGGCTCAGCACCGCGATGACGTCGTCCAGCGGGGGGCGCGGGTCGGCGCCGCTCCAGGCGTCGACCACGTAGTTGACCGCGCCGATCACCGCCAGCACCCGCATGTCGTAGTCCCCGGCGGGCACCTCGCCGCTGCCCGCCGCCGACTCCACCGCCTCGGCCAGCATGGCGCCCCAGACCCGGCGCAGCTCCAGCCGGAACTTCTCCACCTTCGGCCCGGCACCGACCACCTCGACCAGCGCCACCCTGGCCCGGCGCGGGTCGGTGCCGATCGACTCGATGTAGGCGCGGGTGGCGGCGTCGATGCGCACGATCGCGCCCGCATCACCGGTCACCGCAAGGGCTTTGGCGACCGCGTCCCTGCACTCGCGGTCGATTTGTTCATAAAGTTCCAACAGCAGTGACTCGCGACCGCTGAACTCCTCGTAGAACTGCCGCGAGGAGAGCCCGGCGTCCTTACAGATCGCCCCCACCGAACTGTTGGCGTACCCGTCCCTGGCGAATACCGTCAGGCCCGATTCCAGAAAACGCGCGCGCCGTTGCCGTTGCCGGTCCTCGACGGGCTGTCCGGCATACATACGCCCAGTATTCGCATCCTGTGACATCGCCGCAGACAATACAGAAGGGCCCGATCCCCTCGTCATGGATCAGGCCCTTCCCCCGAACCTCCGGCGAACCGCGCGTTAGCCGGAAGTTGGCAGTGTGACAGCTAATCCATGTGCCTCCCGAACAGCGTGGGTCCCTGCCGTTTGCTGCTCAGAGGTTACGCAACCGGGCGGAATTTCGGGGCGGATTTTGACGGAGTTTCTTAGATTTTTTTCGGAAGGATGCGGGGGTAATGCCGGTGCGGTTCTTCCGGCGCGAATGCGAGCCCGGCGAAATAGGTCCGGCTCCCTAGGCTGAGCGGATGGGAACCGCACTGCTCTTCGGACTCGGCACCGCGGTGCCGTTGGTGCTCGGCGCATTCGTCGGGCTGCGCTGGTCGCTCCCGAAACAGGTACTCGCGACGCTCATGGCGTTCGGCGCCGGAACCATGATCGCCGCGGTCTCCGAAGAACTCTTCGGGCCCGCCTTCGCCCAGGCGGGGGTCGGCGTCGCCGGGCTCGCGCTCTTCGCGGGCGCCGGGCTGTACGTCGGGGCCAACCACCTGCTGGAGACGAAACTCGGGGCGAGCGCCGTCGGCTGGGCGCTCATGCTCGGCACCGTGCTGGACGGGGTTCCGGAGAACACCGCGCTCGGCGTCACGCTCGCCGAGTCCGGCGGGCTGGTGCTGCTCGTCGCCATCGCGGTCGGCAATGTCCCCGAGGCGATCAGCGGCTCCGCCCTGCTGCGCCGGGACAAGAACTTCCCGCCCCGCCGCGCCCTCCTGCTCTGGACCGCCACCGGCCTCGTCCTGGTCGCCGTCACCGTCGCCGGAAACCTGCTCTCCGACAGCCTCTCTCCCACCAGCATCAGCACCGTCCAGGCGTTCGCGGGCGGCGCCACCATCGCCGTCCTCGCCGACTCCCTCATGCCGGAGGCGTACCGCGAGGGCGGTTGGTGGGTCGGGCTCGCCACCGCCGCGGGCTTCCTGGTCGCCTTCGTGCTCGGGGGTTAGTTGCTCCTCGCAGACGACCGAGCTCGGTTATGAACATCCTTCGAGTCAGGTGTACTGGCTCCAGGACCCGGTCTCGTCCCCGCTGAGGATGCCTTCGACCCGCTGCCGAAGTCGTGCTGCGTGGTCCGGCGAGGCCGCCGCACGGCGAAGCGGGCCGCCGAGCTGCACCAAGTCTCGCATTCGCCGCAGAGCGTGGTATCCGCGCGGGAATTTTCGCAGGTCATAGCCGTACTCATGGATGAAACTCGCGATCCATTCCGCGTCGCGACCGTAGCGGATGGCGGCGTGCCAGGTCGGGATCAGGTCGACTTCGAGCGGACCGATGCTGGTCCAGTCCCAGTCGCCGAGAATGGGCACGCACTCGCCGGCAGCTGCGCGCCAGAGCAGGTTTCCCGCCCAGGCATCACCGTGCAGCAGGCCTGCACCGAGGGGCCAATCGATAGAGGTCATGTCGTGGCGCACCTCCTCGACCAGCTCCAGCAGTCGCTGCTGCTCGTCCTCGCGCAGGTGTTCGAAATCGAGGCAAGAATCGGTCAGCGCGGTGTGCAGCGACTCGAGCGGCACCCATCGCGGAAGTTGCACACCATCGGGCACCGGGGTGGCGTGTAGTCGGCGCAGCAATGTACCGAGTTCCCGTGAGGTCGGTGCCGGTTTTCCCGGCGGCTGCGGGTAGTAGGTCCAGAAGCTGACATCGTGCCCGTCGACGACGACCGGCGGTGCGCTCGGGAGCGGTGCAGTGGCCCCGAATCCGTTCCGGACCAGCGCCTCGGTGAGCGCGCGGGTGCGCAGTGCGCGGGGAAGGTTTGCTGCGCCGGTCGAAATTCTCGCGACAGCGTGCTGGTCGGGCAGAAAGAACACGGCGTTGCTGGAGTGGTGGATGAGCTGCGCTCCGGCTGCGGACAAGCCACGGATGGCACAAGCGGTGTGGAGCGTTTCGTGGAGGCCGGTGGGAGCGGTCGTCATCCGATCGGGACCATGGCCTCGGCGAACTGATGCTCGACCTGCCGCACAAGGTCTCGCTCGGCGTGCGGGGCGAGCCGGCGGCGCACGGTGTTGATGGCATCGAGTCCGCGGCTGCTGACGACCGCACTGGCCGCGGGCAGCGCGTCGATGAGGACCCGCGCCGCCTGATCGATGTCGGCTCGAGCGGGATCTACCATGTGCGAGCCGGCAAGCGTGGAGGCGGCGAGAACGCGTCGCCGGTCCATCTCGCCGGTTGCGCCGAGCACGAGCGGAGCGTGGTGCTGTACGCCACGCGCGTCGCCGCAATCGGCAGCGACATACATGGCTTCGGCGGCGAGCTGTTCGTGGGTGAAGAACCGTATCCAGGCCGGTTCATCGTCGGGGTGTGCATGGTCGAGTTGACGCTGGGCATCGGTGAGAGCCCGCGCGGCAGCGGCTGGGTCACCGGCCAGGGCGTGTGCGCGCGCGAGTAGTGCGCTGCTGCGCGCTGTGGTTGATGGTGAGCCGGATCGTCGTGCCGTTCCGACGGCGGTTTCGGCGAGGGTGATCGCGTCGGCTCGGCGGCCGGTGTGATGCGCCTGCATGGCCATGTCGGCGAGGATATGTGCACCGAGAGCGTGGTTGCCTGCCGCCTTGGCCAGCGCGAGGGCGGCCCGGTACCACGAGAACGCGGCGGACTGCCTGGCCGTATCGAACGACATGAAGCCGGCCAGATCAGCCAGCCGCGCGCTGACGGTGTGCAGCTCGCCACCGATCGCGGCGTCGTAGGTGCCGTGCAGGGCCGGCGCGACGGTACTGGCAAGGAACTCGGTGAGGGCGTCGCGGGCGTAGCCACCCCCGAGCCTGCGGTCGGCGGCGGTGAGCGTGTCGCACATCGACCACATGATCACGATGTCGGCGCTGCCGACGCGGCGCCGGGTATTTCCGGTCTGGCTGATCGTAGGAACTTCGCCACTTCGCCACTCATGAAGCAGATCGGGCAGGGCCAGGGCGCCCCAAGGATTGTCCGGAAGCAGCACCTCGGCCTCGGCGGCGGTATCGGCGCCGGCGTTCGCCGCGGACTGCTCCATTCGCCGCCACATGCGTTCCAGCGCACCGCCGGTGTCGAGCGCGCTATCGAACCGCTGGGCAAGTTCGAGGTGGGCCGCGCGTTCGGCCTTCTCGATTTTACCGATGAGCGAGCCGCTATCGGAGGTGAGCGCACCCAACGCGGCCTGGGACAGGCCGCGAAGGAGGCGCCAGTGCCGCAACTCGGCACCGAAGACCTGCTGCGGTGTCTCGACAGAAAGCTCACGCATTTGTTGCGGCATCTCCTGTCCCCCTTGTGATTCAGAGTCTGATGCGGACAGATTTCTGTCCGCATCCAAGCTCTTCGTCAAGCGTAAGCCGCCGCGCAGACTCAACCGTAGTGAGTCGACAGAAGTAGGGGGCTGCGATGGAACGGGCAAAGGTCGAGGCGGCACTGCAAAGCACCCGGTTTTACCGGATGACCTGCGGTTTGCCCGCCTTGGTTCAGGCGATGTCCATCGACAGAATCGTGGTGAAGGCCGGGTCGATTATGGGGATCACGATGCCCGGTTCATTGGGCGAGGCGGTCGCACTCGATATGACTGCGGAGGCGCGCGCGGTCGGCGCGATCGTGGGCCACCACCGCTCCGGCCGGTGGACGTTCATCGTTCGCTCGGATCTGCCGACCGATGAATATGAGCGCCTGTTCCCGGAGCTTTTCCGGATGGATGTATGGCTGGTGCGCGACGGTGCCGAGATCGCCCTTCCGGTCTCGCCCACCGACGTATTCCGGTTCTGGGTCGGTACCGAGCCGCCACGCGACACCTTCCGTCCCGCCGCCTCGGTCGTTCTGGAGTCCGTTCATCGAGTTCGGAAGTCGAACCATGCGCGGTGATTCCACCGTGGACGTCCTTCCGACAGGGCACGAGCTCAGCGCCGCGATACTCGGCGGTCACCGTGTCGAACATCCGCTCATCAGCTTTGCCTGTGCATTGGCGAAGCTGCACCGGAAGCGCTGGCGCGGCACCGAACAGGTGGTGGCGGCACATCGCCGCCAGGCCGTGCTCGATGCGATCGACTTGTGGATGGCGACCAACGTCGGCAGCACCACTGCCCTTCAGGCGGGCTCGCTCATCGACGAGATGACTCGCGCCGGAGCGCGCGCTCGCTACCTGCTGGCCACCGCTGATCCTGCCAGCGAGACGGTGCACGCCGCGTGGACCGCGGCAGCAGCCCTGGCTGACCAGTGGTCGGAGCTTGCAGTGCACGTGACCGTCCCTTACGCCTGTTCGACGCGATGGCGCTCGGTCCAGCCGACGCACACCGGACCTCGATGATGTTCAGCCCCTCTCCCCGCATTCCCTCTCGATCGAAAGGTGTCTCATCATGCTCGATTCGGCCAACGACCAACAATTCATCGCTACCTGCAACCGCGAGGGAATCGGAGTCGACTTCGCCGCTGCCGCGGTCGCCAACGGCACGATGGTGTTCTTGCGGTCCAACGACTCGCGCGTCCAGGACGGCTACGTCCCCATCCTGGTCGGCGCGGGGACGCGCCGGAAGGTCACCGCGCTGATCGGCCTCGGCCCGCGCGAGACCAACCGAGCCGCCATCGTCGACAGCATGGCGGTGATCACCGCGGCGGGTCCCGACGCGGTGATCGACCTGACCACGAATCCCGAGGGGATCGCGCTGCGGCGTGAACTCAAGGAAGTCGTCGGCGTTCCACTTGGATGCTGCTTGACCTACGACCTCTTCGCCCAGCCCCGCAGAAGGCTCGGCCGGGCGGAGTTCCTGGAGCGCTTCGAACTCGGCTTGGACTCAGGGGTCGACTTCGTGCTGATCCACGCCGGAATCAACCCTGAGTTGGCGCGGCTGAGCGAACAGTCGAACCGCATCATGCCCACGACCTCGCGTGGGGGTGGCCTGATTGCCCGCTATATGCGATTGCACAACACGGAATCACCTCTGCACGAATACTTCGACGGCATCCTCGAGATCTGCCGCCGCCGCGGCGTCGTGCTCGACCTGGGTGACATCTTCCGGCCCGGCGCCACCGCCGACGCCGGAGACGACCTGAAATGGCGCGAGATCGAGCTGCTCGCCGTCCTGCGCCGTCAGGCCCTCGACGCCGGTGTTCAGGTGTTGTGCGAGGCGGGCGGCCACATTCCGCTGCACCGTATCGCTGAGCTCATCCCCGCCTACAAGGAAGCGCTGGGAGGTGCTCCGCTGTGGCTGGCCGGCCCCATGGTCGTGGACAACGCGGTCACCTTGGATTCGATCGTCAACACCATCGGCGTGGCGACCGCCGGTGCCCATGGCGGCGACATGTTCGCCAGCATCACCCAGGTGGAGCACTACCTGATGCCCACCGGCGTCGACACTGCCGAAGCGATCCGGAACGTGAAGGTAGCGATAACCGCGCTGGAACTGGGGCGAGGGAACGCCGACGAGGCCGCGCGCCAGCGCGCCATCTCGGTGGCTCGGCGGGCCAACGACTGGGAGGTCCAGGCCACCCACGCGATGTATCCCGGTTTGGCGAGTAACGCGTTCATCGCTGCGGGCCTGAAACCCGGCGCCCCGTGCACGATCTGCGGATCGTTGTGCCCGCACCTGACCGCGAAGAAGGACCGGGAGGAAGCCCCGGTCCCAGCGGCTGAAACCGTTTCGCTGCCGCTCACCATTTCGGATCGCTGAGCCCATGACCACCGACAGCGTCGCAGCCCTTACGGACACGATCACCCGCCGACTTCCCGACGCCGCCTGCCTCTCCGCCACCGCGAGCGAGGTCGCTGGCAACCTGCTCGCCATCGGGCGCTGTATTCCCGAGAGCGATTGGCTGATCCTGGGCGGATCCATGGCCCGCGGCGAGCCGACCTGGATCCACCACCACGGCAGCCGACTTCTCATCAGCGACCTCGACCTGCTCTACGTCCACTCCGGTCCCGCGCCCAGCTTGCCGATCGGACAGCTGCGGATCATGGCCGAAAGGCGCTTCTCCACCGTCGACATCATGGTGCTGTCGCTGGACCAGTACCGGATTCTGGGCACCTCCCTCGGCTACGATTTCAAGAACCTCGGTATCGACCTTTCGGGCAGCGGGCTGCCCAGCCACGCCCCCGTCCGACTCGACGATCGCGACGCCTACGAGATCCTGCTGTACTACGTACAGGCCTACTACTGGCATGGGCTCAACGAGAAGTGGCAGGCCGGGCTCGACACCACCCAATTTCATCTTCTGGTCAACCGCATGTGCATGAAGGTCTTGCGTGCTACCGGAATGCTCGACGGCGCCTACGCCCACCACGACCTCGCCACCATGGCCCCGCACCTCGCCGAGCAGATGCGCGATGAATTGCACTGGCGCGCCGTCCCCGCTCGGATGCCGATGAACCCCGGTCGGTTCTGGCACTACGTCCACCAAGCCTTCCGGCGCTTCGACTACGCCTTCGGTGGTTCCAGGCCCGACGCAGTGCGGCTGAGCCGGTACGCGGTGACCAGCAGCGGACAGGTGATCGCTCGCCATCACCGAGTCGCCAACGACCTCGCGCGAGAAGCCGCCGCGGCGTGGGTGTCCAATCCCTGTGTCGACGATCTCGCTACGGTGGAGCGAGCGATCTGGTCGCGCGTCACAGGCTGGACCGGGAGCAGTCTTTCACCCGGACCCGCCGCCTACTTTGCGAAGCACCGAAGCGACATCCATGACCACCTCCTCGCGATGAAAGTGCAGGCGACAGCCATATGAAAATCCTCGTCACCGGTGGCGCAGGCTATGTCGGCGCCACCGTGACCCGGCTTCTGCTCGACGCCGGGCACCACGTCGAGATCGTCGACGATCTCTCCCGCAACGACCACCGCCAGATTCCCACTGGTGCGACCTTCCACGAGTTGCGCGTTCAGGATGTCGCCCGGGTGCTCACCCCGGGATCGGGGTTCGACGCCGTCCTCCATTTCGCGGGGCTCATCGCGGCCGGTGAGTCCATGGCGCACCCCCACTGGCACTGGGACAACAACACTGCCGCCTCCCTCGTCCTGCTCGACGCCATTCGCGAGGCGGAGGTGCCACGCCTGGTGTTTTCTTCCACAGCCGCGGTGTATGGCGAGCCCGACGAAGTCCCTATCACCGAGACCGCTGCGACGAACCCGGTCAACACTTACGGCGACACCAAGTTGGCCGTCGACCGGGCAATCGCCTCGATCACCCGCGCCGGCGACACGCTGGGCGCGATCAGCCTGCGCTACTTCAACGTCGCGGGGGCGCATCGCTGCCTCGACGGGTCGATGATCGGCGAGCGACACTCCCCCGAGACCCACCTCATCCCGCTCGCGCTCCAGGCGGCCGCCGGGGAGCGGGAGAAATTCTCGCTGTTCGGCACGGACTACCCGACTCAGGACGGCACCTGCGTTCGCGACTACATTCACGTCACCGACCTGGCGCAAGCCCATCTCCTGGCCCTCGCTGCAATCGAGTTGGGCGAGCACCGAATCTACAATCTTGGCAACGGCCGCGGTTTCTCCAATCGGCAGGTCGTCGACGCTGTCCGCGAGGTCACCGGTCTCGACTTCGAGATCGAGGTGGCTCCCCGACGCCCCGGCGACCCCGCCGTCCTCTTCGCCTCATCCGAACTCGCACAACGCGAACTCGGGTGGAAGCCCGAGCACGTCGATATCGCCGAGATCGTCGCCGACGCATGGGCGTTTCTGCAACAGCAGCCCTGCTGACAACTGGTCCGCGTTCGACCGGCCACGAAAATGCCGGAAGCCGGCCCACCCGAGGGTGGACCGGCTTCCGGTGTGAGACAGGCGGACTCAGAAGTCCATGCCGCCCATGCCACCGGTCGGGTCGCCAGCGGGAGCCGCGGCCTTCTCCGGCTTGTCGGCGACGACGGCCTCGGTGGTGAGGAACAGCGCCGCGATGGACGCCGCGTTCTGCAGCGCCGAGCGGGTGACCTTGACCGGGTCGGCGACGCCTGCGGCCAGCAGGTCCTCGTACTCGCCCGAGTCGGCGTTCAGGCCGTGGCCCGCGGAGAGGTTCGAGACCTTCTCCGCGACGACGCCGGGCTCGAGGCCCGCGTTGAAGGCGATCTGCTTCAGCGGGGCCGAGAGCGCGACGCGGACGATGTTCGCGCCGGTGGCCTCGTCACCGGTCAGGGACAGCGCCTCCAGCGCGGGGGCGGCCTGCAGCAGGGCGACGCCGCCACCGGCGACGATGCCCTCCTCGACGGCGGCCTTCGCGTTGCGGACGGCATCCTCGATGCGGTGCTTGCGCTCCTTGAGCTCGACCTCGGTGGCCGCGCCCGCCTTGATCACCGCGACGCCACCGGCCAGCTTGGCCAGCCGCTCCTGCAGCTTCTCGCGGTCGTAGTCGGAGTCCGAGTTCTCGATCTCGGTGCGGATCTGCGCGACCCGGCCCTTGATCGCCTCGGCGTCACCGGCGCCCTCGACGATGGTGGTCTCGTCCTTGGTCACCACGACCTTGCGGGCCTGGCCGAGCAGCTCGATGCCGGCGGTCTCCAGGGAGAGCCCGACCTCTTCGCTGATGACCTCGCCACCGGTCAGGATGGCGATGTCGGCGAGCTGCGCCTTGCGGCGGTCGCCGAAGCCGGGGGCCTTCACGGCGACCGACTTGAAGGTGCCGCGGATCTTGTTCACGACCAGGGTCGACAGGGCCTCGCCCTCGACGTCCTCGGCGATGATCAGCAGCGGCTTGCCGGCCTGGATGACCTTCTCCAGCAGCGGAAGCAGATCCTTCACGGTGGAGATCTTGGAGCCGACCAGCAGCAGGTACGGGTCCTCGAGGACCGCTTCCTGACGCTCCGGGTCGGTCACGAAGTAACCGGAGATGTAGCCCTTGTCGAAGCGCATGCCCTCGGTCAGCTCCAGCTGGAGCCCGAAGGTGTTGCTCTCCTCGACGGTGATGACGCCTTCCTTGCCGACCTTGTCCATGGCCTCGGCGATCAGCTCACCGATGGACGCGTCGCCCGCCGAGATACCGGCGGTGGCGGCGATCTGCTCCTTGGTCTCGACCTCCTTGGCGGTGTCGAGCAGCTTGGCGGTGACGGCCTCGACGGCCTTCTCGATGCCGCGCTTCAGGCCCAGCGGGTTCGCGCCGGCCGCGACGTTGCGCAGGCCCTCGCGCACCAGCGCCTGAGCCAGGACGGTGGCGGTGGTGGTGCCGTCGCCCGCGACGTCGTCCGTCTTCTTGGCGACTTCCTTGACCAGCTCGGCGCCGATCTTCTCGTACGGGTCCTCGAGCTCGATCTCCTTGGCGATGGAGACACCATCGTTGGTGATCGTGGGGGCGCCCCACTTCTTCTCCAGGACGACGTTGCGGCCCTTGGGGCCCAGCGTCACCTTGACCGCGTCGGCGAGGCTGTTGAGGCCACGCTCGAGACCGCGACGGGCCTCTTCGTCGTACGCAATTGTCTTGGCCATTGCGTTGAGATCCTCCATGTGGATGGCTGACACACAGGACGATCCCATGTCGGGTCGCCCCATTTACGCTGGCCAGGTTCGGTGCCCGCGACGGACGACCGAGGGTGTCGAGGTACCCGGTCTCACCGTCCCGACCTGGCACTCGCCTGTGGTGAGTGCCAACGCCATTTCTAGCACTCGAGCATGCCGAGTGCAAGGTTACCGGGTTCAGCCGGGGTAGCCGGGGATCCACTGCCGGTCGTCGATACGCAGCAGCAGCGCCACGAAGGCGTCCACCCGGCGCTGCTCCGGGTCGCGCGGCTCCTCGTTCTCCGTGGTGACCAGCTCGGCGTCGTGCAGCAGCAGCTCGGCCTCCACCCGCATGATCGCCCGGATGAAGGGCGGGGCGACCTCCGGCGGCAGGTCACCGTTGACGATGTACTCGCCGTCGGGGCCGGATTCGGTCGACACATAGGTCAGCGCGCGGACCAGATCCGCTCGCCGCTCCCCCGCCACCAGGTCGGAATCCGGTTCATCCGCCATTGCTATATCTTATCCGGACCCGACCGGAATGCCCGTTCGCCCGCGCGGCGGCCGGTACCCGGCGTCCCGCCTACAGTGGCGAGGTGAGTGAAACACCCGGCCGCGCCGATGTCACCGGGGCACTGACGCGGCTCTACGCGGACGCCGTTCCGGTGTACTGGGCGGGCGATAACCCCTGGTCAGCAGGGGGTACCGAGCCGCTGGACGGCATCTCCGCGTACCGCCGCAGCGCCCCGATGCCGCACTGGCACTACGTGACGCACGGCCTCTCCGGGCTCTTCGAGCACGGGCAGCGCTTCGAGTTCACCATGCGGACGCTGAGTAGCCCGGAGGCGACCGAGCCGCCGCAGTGGCCGGTGGACTTCCTGCAGAACCTGAGCCATTTCGTATTCCAGTCCGGGGAGTGGTTCGAGCCGGGCGACGCGGTGAAGTCGGCGGTGCCGCTCGGCGGGGCGGGGTCCGCGCTGCGCGCCGCTGGCTTCGTGAACGACCCCGAGCTCGGCACCGTCGGCGGGCTGATGTTCCTGCAGATCGTCGGGTTGACCACCGCCGAGTACCGCACCGCGCGCGGCCGCGACCTGCTCGACCTGCTGGCGAAGCTGGAGCCGCGGCTGCCGCTCTACGTCACCGACGTGGCCAGGGATTCGCTGGTGCCGGAGCCGCCGCCCGCGGCGCGCTGGCCGCGCTGGGGCGGGGGCCTGGCGGGCAGGCCGTGACGGCGCCGGGAAAGATGATCTCCATGACGCTGCCGTTCGACTCGCTGTACCGGCACGGTTTCGCGCGGGTGGCCGTCGCGGTGCCGACCCTGCGGGTGGCCGACCCCGCCTTCAATGCCGCACGCACGATCGAGCTGGCCCGCGCCGCCGCGGCCGACGGCACGGTGCTCACCGTCTTCCCCGAGCTCGGCCTCTCCAGCTACACCGCCGACGACCTGTTCCACCAGGACGCGCTCGACCTGGCGGTGCGGCAGGCGCTGGCCGACATCGTCGAGGCCAGCCGCGAGATCGCCACGGTGCTGGTGGTCGGCGCCCCGGTGCGCGCCCAGGGCAGGCTGTTCAACTGCGGGATCGTGATCGCGGACGGCGCGGTGCTCGGCGCGGTGCCGAAGAGCTACCTGCCGAACTACCGCGAGTTCTACGAGAAGCGGCAGTTCGCGGCGGCCCGCGAGGTGCTCGCCGACACCGTCGAGATCGCCGGGCAGGAGGTCCCCTTCGGCGCCGACCTGCTCTTCCCGACGAACGTCGACGGCTTCACCTTCCACCTGGAGATCTGCGAGGACGGCTGGGTGCCGCTGCCGCCGAGCGGCTTCGCCGCGCTGGCCGGTGCCACCGTGCTGGTCAACCTCTCGGCCAGCAATATCGTCGTCGGCAAGGCCGACTACCGGCGCGCGCTCTGCACCGGGCACTCGGCCCGCTACCTCGCCGCCTACCTGTACTCGGCGGCGGGCACCGGCGAGTCCACCACCGACATGGCCTGGGACGGGCAGGCGCTGGTCTGCGAGAACGGCGACCTGCTCGCCGAGGGCGAGCGCTTCGCCGACCACCCCCGGCTGGTCACCGCCGACCTGGACCTGCAGCGGCTGGCCGCGGACCGGGTGCGCACGACCAGCTTCGCGGACAATGTGCACGACCACCGGGAGCGGCTGAGCCGGTTCCGGAAGGTGCCGGTCGCCCTACCGGTTCCCGAGGCGGCCGTGCAGCTGCGCCGGGAGATCCCGCGCTTCCCGTACGTCCCCGCCGACCCGGCGGCGCGCAACGAGCGCTGCGCCGAGGTGCACCACATCCAGGTCGAGGGGTTGAGCACCCGGCTGCGCGCGGCGGGCGCGCAGCGGCTGGTGATCGGCGTCTCCGGCGGGCTCGACTCCACCCAGGCGCTGATCGTCGCGGCCAAGACCATGGACCGACTCGGGCTGCCGCGCACCAATGTGCTGGCCTACACCATGCCCGGCTTCGCCACCAGCACCAGGACCAAGACCGACGCGCACCGGCTGATGGCCGCGCTCGGCGTCACCGCGCACGAGATCGATATCCGGCCGTCGGCCGAGCAGATGCTGCGCGACCTGGGCCACCCCGCCGCGGACGGGGCGCCGCAGTACGACGTCACCTACGAGAACGTGCAGGCGGGCGAGCGCACCTCGCACCTGTTCCGGCTGGCGAACATGCACGACGCGCTGGTGGTCGGCACCGGCGACCTGAGCGAGCTGGCCCAGGGCTGGTGCACGTTCGGCGTCGGCGACCACATGGCGCACTACAGCGTGAACGCCTCGGTGCCCAAGACGCTGATCCGCTACCTCATCGCCTGGGCCGCCGAGACCGGGCAGTTCGGGGCCGAGGCGAACGCGGCGCTGATCTCCATCCTGGCCACCGAGATCTCCCCCGAGCTGGTGCCGTCGGCCGACGGGGACGAGGCGCCCGGCCAGAGCTCCGAGGCCACCGTCGGTCCCTACGAACTCCAGGATCTGCACCTCTACCAGCTACTCCGGTTCGGCTACCGGCCCAGCCGGATCGCCTATCTCGCGCACGCGGCCTGGTCGGACCGGGCCAGGGGGCGCTGGCCCGACCTCATCCCGGAGGACCAGCGCAACGAGTACGACCTGGCCACGATCAAGCACTGGCTCCGGCTCTTCCTGCGCCGCTTCGTGCAGACCAGCCAGTTCAAGCGCTCCACGCTGCCGAACGCGCCGAAGGTCGGCTCCGGCGGCTCGCTCTCGCCGCGCGGCGACTGGCGGGCGCCGAGCGACGCGGTGGCGACGGCCTGGCTGGACGAGCTGGAGCGCAACGTCCCGGATTAGCCGCCGAGCCCGGCCAGGATCTCGACCAGGTGCGCCTCCACCCGCGCCTTCTCCAACCCGAGCCCGCTGAGCACGCCGGTGCCGTTCTCCTGCTCCAGCAGCGCGAGCAGCAGGTGCTCGGTGCCGACGTAGTTGTGGCCGAGCCGGACCGCCTCGCGGAAGGTCAGCTCCAGCGCCTTCTTGGCGTCGGGGTCGAAGGGGATGAGCGGCGGAACCTCCGCGCCGGAGGGTGCGGGGAGCGCGGCCGCCGCGGCGGCGGCGACGGCGTCCAGGGTGACGCCCTGGGTCTCGATCTCCTTCGCGGCGAGCGCGTCCGGCTCGGTGAGCAGCCCGAGCACCAGGTGCGGCGGGCCGATCAGGGTGTGGCCGGAGTTGCGCGCCGCCTCCTGCGAGGCGGCGACGGCGCTGCGGGCGCGCGGGGTGAAGCGGGCGAAGCCCGCGGCCGGGTCGAGCCCCGCGTCCTCCGGGCCCTTGGGCACGAACCGCTTCTGCGCGGCCTGCTTGCTGACGCCCATGCTGGCGCCGATATCGGTCCACGAGGCACCGGAGCGCCTGGCCTGGTCGACGAAGTGGCCGATCAGGTGATCGGCCACCTCGCCGAGCGTCCCCGCAGTGACCACCGCGTCGGAGAGCTGGTCGAGGACATTGTCGGGACGGGCCTTCTTGATGCCGTCGATCAGGTCGTCGAGTCGTACGTTCGTCATGCGTCAACCATAGGTTGACGCAGCGCGCACGTCAACCGTCGGTTGACGATCAGAGCCCGGCGGGCAGCCCCGCCTGCCTGGCGGCGAACCGCACGATCCGCTCCTTGAGCCAGGCCCCCGGCCTGCCGGTGACCACGATCCGGGCGGGCGAGTCATCGGCGTGCACCCGGTGCAGCAGGCCGTCGCCGCGGCCCAGGCTGTAGCACTGCACCTGGTAGCGGAAGCGGAACTCGCGCGGCTCGGCGCCGCGGGCCCGCGCGCCGATGGCGGTGGCGGCGTAGGCGCCCTGCGGCAGCGCGGTGGCGCAGGCCATGCGGAGCTGCCTGCCGTCCGGGCCCGCGGTGGCGGCGGCGTCGCCGATGGCGTAGACGTCGGGGTGCGAGAGCGAGCGCAGGGTGGCGTCGGTGCGCACCCGGCCGAAGCCGTCCACCGCGAGCCCGGCCGCCGCGGCCAGCGGCGGCACCCGGAAACCGGTGGTCCAGAGCACGGCGTCGCCCGCGACCTCGGTGCCGTCGGCCAGCCGGACCCCGGCGGCGGTCACCGCGGTGACCTTGGCATCGGTGCGCACCTCGACACCGAGCCGGTCCAGCACCTTGCGCACGTGCGCGCGGGCCTTCGGCGAGAGCGGGGCCAGCGGCTCGTCCGCGCCGAGCAGCAGCACCCGCAGGTCGGGGCGGGTCTCGGCGAGCTCGGTGGCCAGCTCGACGCCGGTCGCGCCCGCGCCGATCACCAGGGCCAGGCCGGTCGGCGGGGCGGCGTCGGCGAGATCCTCCGGGGTGGCGACGGCCAGCGCGTGCTCGGCCGCGCCCGGCACGTCCGCGGTGCCCGCCGCCGAGCCGAGCGCGTAGACGAGGGTGTCGTAGGGCAGCGCGGTGCCGTCGGTCAGCCGGACCTCGTGCGCCTCGAGATCGATGGCGGCGGCGGTCCCGTGCACGAAGCGGATCTTCCTGCGGCCGAGCACCTCGGCGAGGTCCCACTCCGGGATGGCCTGCCCGGCGGCGCGCTGGTGCAGCCGGACCCGCTCGACGAAGCGGGCGCGGGCGTCGAGCACGGTGATCTCCGCGCCGGGGACGGTGCGGACCAGCTTGTTGGCGGCGACGAGTCCGGCGTAGCCCGCGCCGAGCACGAGGATGCGGCGAGTGGTCATGATGTGGCTCCTTCGGCAGAGCTGCGGGATACCCCGCACCCCGGGCCGGTCGCGCGGTGCGGCACCGCGGCGGCCGCTCCGGGCCTGACACCCTTCAGACCGGGTAGCCGCCGCCGAGCTGACAGTTCCCGGCTGTGAAGCCGGTCACCGGAAGCGGGTGAGCTTCGCCGGGTTCAGCACGAAGGAGAGCGCGACCAGCCGCGGGCCGTCCGGGAAGTCGCCGAACTCCGGCACGACGACCACGTAGACCGCGCCGTCCACCCTGGCCAGCAGCCCGGCCGAGCCATTGACCTCCGCGGCCTCCAGGGAGAAGCCCGCGGGAGCGCGCCGGACCAGCCCGAGCAGGAACGCCGAGACCTTGTCCACGCCGGTGACCGGGCGTCGGGCCGCGCTGACCACGCCGCCGCCGTCCGAGGTGGCGACCACGTCGGCGGCGAGCAGCGCGCGCAAGCCCGCCACGTCACCATCGCCCGCCGCGGCCAGGAAACGCTCCAGCAGCTCCCTGGCGCGCTCCACCGAGACCTCGAAGCGGCCGCGGCCCTCGCGCACCCGGACGCTCGCGCGCGAGTAGATCTGCTGCGAGTTCGCCTCGGAGAGCTCGAGCATGGCGGCGATCTCGCGGTGCGGGTAGCCGAAGGCCTCGCGCAGCACGAAGACCGCGCGCTCCACCGGGTTCAGCCGCTCCAGCGCGGCGAGCAGGGCCAGCGAGACCAGCTCGCGCTGCTGCGCCGTCTCCAGCGGGCCGAGGTCGGTGTCCGGGGTCGGGACCGGCTCGGGGAGCCACGGGCCGACGTAGCTCTCCCGCCTGGCCCGCGCCGAGACCAACCAGGAGCGGCAGAGGTTCACCGTGACCGTGGTGAGCCAGGCCTCGGCGTTGCGGATCTCGGCGGTCTCGGCCGCGGCCCAGCGCAGGTAGGTCTCCTGCACCGCGTCCTCGGCCTCGCTCACGCTGCCGAGCATCCGGTAGGCGAGCGCGAAGAGCCGCGGCCGCTGTCGCAGGAAATCGTCCAGCGCCGGCTCCGGCACGGGTCAGCGCTGCCGCTGGTCGTTGCCGCCGGGCCTGCGCAGCCGCAGCCTGGCGCTGGAGATGCCGGGGCGCGGCAGGCTCGGCCTGCGCCGGGCCGCGCGGCGCTGCGCCCTGCGCTCGGCGGGCTTGTCCTGCCAGGTCTCCGGCCGCGCCGCGACCCAGCGCTGCGAGCGCCAGGCGAACGGGATGTGCACCAGGTAGAGCCCGATCAGCACCAGCAGCAGCACGATCGGGAAGGTGACCAGGGCGGCCGCCGCGATCGCCACCAGCACCAGCAGCGCCGCCGCGGCCTGCGGCGCCACCCGCACCGACTTCATGGCCAGCGTCGGGATGGTGCTCACGCAGAGCAGCGCGGAGAACACGGTCCAGGCCGCGACCTCGTAGAACCCGACCCACCAGCCGTCACCGAACTGCTCGAGCAGCGCGATCGGGGTGAGCGCGATGAGCGCGCCCGCGGGCGCGGGAACGCCGACGAAGTACTCCCGCGACCACTCCGGCCTGGTGTCGTCGTCCATCAGGGTGTTGAACCGGGCCAGCCGCAGCACGATGCTCACCGCGAAGAGCAGCGCCACGATCCAGCCCGCGCTGTACTCGTCGAGCAGCGCCACGTAGAGCACCAGCGCGGGGGCGACGCCGAAGGAGATGGCGTCGGAGAGCGAGTCCAGCTCGGCGCCGATCTTGGTGGTGGCGTCGAGCATCCGCGCCAGCCTGCCGTCCAGGGTGTCGAAGACCGCGGCGGCGCCGACCATGGCCAGCGCCGTCGACAGCTCGCCGTCCAGCCCGAACTTGACCGCCGAGAGCCCGGAGCAGAGCGCCAGGATGGTGACCATGCTCGGCAGCAGCCGGACGCTGCGCCTGCGGCGGCCCTCGGTGGGGTGCGCCTGCGCGATCACGACAGGACGGCGAGGACGGTCTCGCCGCCGATGGTGCGCTGGCCGGGCAGCACCAGCAGGTCGGTGCCCGCGGGGAAGTAGGTGTCGACCCGGGAGCCGAAGCGGATCAGGCCGTAGGTGTCGCCGATGGTCAGCACGTCGCCCGCGCGGGCCTCGTTGACGATCCGGCGGGCGATCAGCCCGGCGATCTGCACCACGACGACGGTCCTGCCGTCGGTGGTCTCCAGCACCATGCCGGTGCGCTCGTTCACCGAGCTGGCCTCGGGCAGGTCGGCGGAGCGGAACTGGCCCGGCTGGTGCACGACGGTGCGAACGGTGCCGGAGACCGGAACGCGCTGCACGTGCACGTCGAGCACCGAGAGGAAGATGCTGACCCGGGGCAGCGGGGCGTCGCCGAGGCCGAGCTCCGGCGGCGGGACGGCGGAGTCGACCAGCGCGACCTCGCCGTCGGCGGCGGCGACGACCGCGCCCCTGATGTTCGGCGGCACCCGGTACGGGTGCCGGAAGAAGCCCGCGCAGGCCGCGGCCGTCAGCAGCCCGGCCCGGCGCACCCAGCGCCGCTTGCGGCCGAGCGCCGCCACCGCGAGCGGGGCCGCGACGAAGGGCAGCCCGGCGGGGTGTAGCGGGGGGATCGAGGACCGGATCAGGTCGGCGATGTGGCCGGGTCCGGTGGTCTCGGGGGTGCCGGACGGGGTCGGGCGGCGTGCCACGGGCTCCTCTTTCGGTTTCGGGTACGGGCACCACACCTTACGCCGACGCGACCCCGCGATCGTGGCCGGTGCCGGGCATATCCCCGGCAAACGGGCGGGCAGGCGAGATCGGCGCCGCCCCGAGCGCGGGCGGCGCCGATCGGTTCGGGCCTCGATCAGCCGACGCGGCGGCGACCGGTGACCGTGGTGACCAGGAACAGCAGGATGACCGCGCCGCCGAGGCAGGTCAGGAAGCTGAAGATGAGGCCGCCGCCCTCGACGTCGACCCCGAACAGCTTCAGCAGGAAGCCGCCGATGAGGCCGCCGATGACACCGACGACGATATTGAGCAGGATCCCCTGCTGCGCGTCCGTCTTCATGAACTTGCTGGCGATCCAGCCGGCCAGGCCGCCGATGATGATCCAGCCGATGATCCCGAGACCGAGCATTGTGTCCTCGCTTGCTAGTGGGGGGCGCGCCGCTCCGAGCCATCGACGCGCTGCTCATCGGATACCCCCGGTCGAGGGGAATACGCACGCGTGTCACAGGGGCGGGATAATATGAGGAAGCCTCATGTCCACCGTGCCGGACAACACCCGGCAACGCTGGACGGCAACCACCGACGCCACCCGCCGGCTCGGCCGTGGGGACAGGAGACGCACATGGTCGCTCGAATCGCACAGACGACCGGAGTGGAGCACACCGCCATCCTCGGGCTCGGGGTGTACCGGCCCGCGCGCATCGTCACGAACGACGAGGTCGCGGGGCCGATCGACTCCAGCGACGAATGGATCCGCACCCGCTCCGGCATCCGCACCCGCCGCTTCGCCGACGCCTCGGAGACCGTGCAGAGCATGAGCGTCGCGGCCGCGAAGGGCGCGCTGGAATCGGCGGGGGTCGCCGTCGACCAGGTGGACACCGTCATCGTGGCGACCTCGACGCACCTGCTGCTCACCCCGGCCGCGGCCCCGCAGATAGCCACCGAGCTGGGGATGAACGGCGCCGCGGCCTTCGACATCTCGGCGGGCTGCGCCGGCTTCTGTCACGCGCTCGCGCTCGCCTCGGACCTGGTGCGGGCGGGCACCGCGGGGCACGTGCTCGTGGTCGGGGTGGAGAAGCTGACCGACACCATCAACATGAAGGACCGCTCCACCGCGTTCCTCTTCGCCGACGGTGCGGGCGCGGTGGTGGTCGGCCCGGCCGAGGAGCAGGGCATCGGCCCGACCGTGTGGGGCTCGGACGGCACCCAGAGCCACGCCATCCGGCAGGACAAGGACTGGCTGGAGTTCTTCGCCGAGATCGAGGAGAAGGGGCTCGACGCGGTACGCCCCTACCTGACCATGGAGGGGACGGCGGTCTTCCGCTGGGCCGCGCACTCGCTGGAGAAGGTCTGCCGGGACGCCATCGACCGCGCCGGGCTCGCCACCGACGACCTCGACGCCATGATCCCGCACCAGGCCAACGGCCGGATCATCGAGATCATGGCGCGGGTGCTCAAGCTGCCGGAGAACTGCGCGCTGGCCAACGACATCGAGGAGACCGGGAACACCTCGGCCGCCTCGATCCCGCTCGCCATGGAGCAGCTGCTGCGCACCGGGCAGTCGAAGCCGGGCGACACCGCGCTGCTCATCGCCTTCGGCGCCGGGCTGTCCTACGCCGCCCAGGTGGTCACGCTGCCGAACTGGGGCTGACGCGCACGCGGCCCGAGCCGAGCGCCCGGGCCGCGGTGCGGGTCAGGCCAGGGTCTCGACGGCCGCTTTGATCCCGGCCAGCGTGTGCTTCATCCCCTCTTCCAGCTTGACCTCGAACGACTCCTCGCCGCCGAGCACCGCCTTGATGGCGTTGCGGGAGAAGGCCGTGGTGCCGTCGGACATGTCCCTGGTCTGCGTGAGCCGGGTGCCGGTGGCGGTGGGCTCCAGGGTGAAACGCCAGGTGCTGCGGTTCTCGGTGACCTTGAAGGCGAACTCGCGGTTCGGCTCGAAGGCCACGATGCGCGAGGTGGTCGGCCAGTACTTCCAGCCGTCCCGGTTCAGGTTGACGGTCCAGGTGCCCGGCTTCAGCGCGCCGAGCGGCTGCATCCGCACGCACTGCGGGCTGAACTCCGGGATCCGCTTGGGATCGGCCACGACGGCCCAGACGCGCTCCGGCGGGGCGATGATGTCGACGGTCGCTTCCAGATTCTTCGGCAACGCTGCCTCCTGTTCGCGGTACTGACGGGTACAGCAATTCTAGTCGGGCGCCGCGGGGCTGTTCGCCCTGGGCAGAGCAATGCGACAGGTCGGTTCGCTGCGCGCATACTCGTCTGGTGACTTCCCCCGCCGCCGATAAGCCGCTCATTCTCAGCGTCGACGACGATCCCGGCGTCTCCCGCGCGGTCGTGCGCGACCTGCGCCGCCGCTACGGCGCCGACTACCGGATCCTGCGGGCCGAGTCCGGGCCGTCCGCGCTGGAGGCGCTCACCGAGGTGAAGCTGCGCGGACAGCAGGTGGCGGTGCTGATCGCCGACTTCCGGATGCCGGGCATGGACGGCATCGAGTTCCTGGAACGAGCCATGGACCTGCACCCCTTCGCCCGCCGGGTGCTGCTCACCGCCTACGCCGACACCAACGCGGCGATCGACGCCATCAACGTCGTCGACCTGGATCACTACCTGCTCAAGCCGTGGGACCCGCCGGAGGAGAAGCTCTACCCGGTGCTGGACGGCCTGCTGGAGGCCTGGCGCAGCAGCGACCAGCGCCCGGTGCACGGCACCAAGGTGATCGGCACCCGCTGGTCGCCGCGGTGCTCGCAGGTGCGCGAGTTCCTGGCCCGCAACCAGCTGCCGTACCGCTGGTACCCGGCGGACGAGCCGGAGGGGGCGAAGCTGCTCACCGCCGCGGGCATGGACCTCGCCAGCTGCCCGGTGGTGATCACCGCCGACGGCGAGCCGCTGGTGCAGCCGACCGACAGCGAGTTGGCCGAGCGGGTCGGGCTGACGGTGACGCCGACCGGCGAGTTCTACGACCTGATCGTGGTCGGCGGCGGCCCGGCCGGGCTCGGCGCCGCGGTCTACGGCGCCTCCGAGGGGCTGCGCACGGTGCTGGTCGAGCGCACCGCCACCGGCGGCCAGGCCGGGCAGAGCTCGCGGATCGAGAACTACCTCGGCTTCCCGGACGGCCTCTCCGGCGGGCAGCTCGCCGACCGGGCGCGCCGGCAGGCGGGCAAGTTCGGCGCCGAGCTGGTGACCACTCGCGAGGTGGTGGCGCTCGAGGTGAACGGCTCGGCGCGCACCGTGCGCTTCGCCGACGGCGGCAGCCTCTGCGCGCACACCGTGATCATCGCGACCGGCGTCGACTACCGCAGGCACCCGGCGCCGGGGGTGGACGAGTTCACCGGCCGCGGCGTCTACTACGGCTCGGCCATGACCGAGGCCGCGGAGTGCGCCGACCACGAGGTCTACATCGTCGGCGGCGCCAACTCGGCCGGGCAGGCGGCGGTCTTCCTCTCCCGCAATGCCGCGCGGGTACACCTGGTGGTGCGCGCCGACTCGCTGGACAAGTCCATGTCGCACTACCTGGTGCAGCAGATCGCGGGCATCGCGAACATCGAGGTGCACACCTGCACCGAGGTGATCGCGGCCGACGGCGACGACCACCTGCGCGGCATCGTGCTGCGGAACAACGAGACCGGGCGCGAGGAGAAGGCCGAGACCGAGCGGCTCTTCCTCTTCATCGGCGCCGCGCCGCAGACCGACTGGCTGGACGGCACCGTCGCCCGGGACCAGGCCGGGTACGTGCTCGCCGGGCCCGACCTCACCCCCGACGGCGGCAGGCCTGCGGGCTGGGAGCTGTCCCGCGCCCCGCACCACCTGGAGACCAACGTGCCCGGCGTCTTCGTCGCGGGCGACGTGCACGCGGAGTCGGCCAAGCGGGTGGCCTCCGCCGTCGGCGAGGGCGCCATGGCCGTCATGTTCGTGCACCGCTACCTCGCTTAGAAGGGATCAATCGTGAGCGAGCTTGTCTGCGATCCGGCGGAGCTGCGTGAGCTCTTCCTCTTCGAGAAGCTGACCGACGCGCAGCTGGCCTGGCTGTGCCGGGACGGGCGGGTCGAGCTGCTGGAGCCCGGCCTCGCCTTCCGCGAGGGCGAGCCCGCCACCTGCTTCTACGTCCTGTTCGACGGCGAGCTGCGGCTCACCAAGCTCTCCGCGGGCACCGAGATCGAGCTGACCCGCACCGACCACCGCGGCTCCTACGTCGGCGCCTGGACCGCCTACCTGGGCGACCGCGCCGACCAGCACTACACCGCGACCATGTACATCACCCGGCCGTCGCGCTTCTTCGTGTTGAACGCCGAGACCTTCGCCGCCATGATGCGCGAGTGGTTCCCGATGGCGGTGCACCTGCTGGAGGGCGCCTTCTTCGGCAACCGGGACAAGCACGAGCGGGTGGCCGAGCGGGAGCGGCTGCTCGCGCTCGGTTCGCTCTCCGCCGGGCTCACGCACGAGCTGAACAACCCCGCCGCGGCCGCCGTGCGCGCCACCTCCGGGCTGCGCGAGCGGGTCGCCGGGATGCGGCACAAGCTCGGCATGATGGCGCAGGGCAAGTTCACCCCCGAGGTGCTGGTCACCCTGGTCCGGCTGCAGGAGGACGCCGCCGAGCTGGTTGCCAAGGCCCCCGAGCTCACCCCGCTGGAGGCCGCCGACCGGGAGGACGCGATCGGCGACTGGCTGGAGGAGCACGAGATCGCGGACGGCTGGAACCTGGCGCCCAACTTCGTCCAGGCGGGCATCGACGTGGACTGGCTGGAGCGGGTGGCGGGCACCCTGGAGGGCTGCACCGAGGTGGTCTTCGAGGGCGCGATCCGGTGGCTGAACTACACCATCGAGACCGAGCTGCTGATGAACGAGATCGCCGACTCGACCACCCGCATCTCCACCCTGGTCGGCGCCGCCAAGCAGTACTCGCAGATGGACCGGGCCCCGTTCCAGGTGGTCGACGTGCACGAGTTGCTCGACAGCACGCTGGTGATGCTGAACCGCAAGCTCGGCGACGGCATCGCGCTGGTCAAGGAGTACGACCGCAGCCTGCCGCCGATCCCCTGCTACGCGGCCGAGCTGAACCAGGTGTGGACCAACCTGATCGACAACGCGGTCTACGCCATGAACGGCTCCGGCACGCTCACCGTCCGCACCTACCGGGACGGCGTCTGCCTCGCGGTCGCGATCGGCGACACCGGCCCCGGCATCCCGGCCGACGTGCGGCGCCGCATCTTCGAGCCGTTCTTCACCACCAAGCCGGTGGGCGAGGGCACCGGGCTCGGCCTCGACATCAGCTTCCGGATCGTGGTGAACAAGCACCACGGCGACATCGAGGTGGCGTCCGAGCCGGGGTCGACGGTGTTCACCGTCCGCATCCCACTGGAGCGCCCGGCCGAGGCCGAATAGCCGATCCGCTGCAATGTGTTCCACTACACTCCCGACATGGAACGCCTCACCGGACTCGATGCCAGCTTCCTGTATCTGGAGACCGGGACGCAGCACCTGCACGTGTGCGCGCTTCTCCTGCTCGACCCCGGTGCCGACGGCGGCGAGTACTCCTTCGACACCTTCAAGACCGAGCTCGGGCGCAGGCTGGCCTTCGTGCCGCAGATGCGCCGCAAGCTGCGGGCGGTGCCGCTCGACCTGGACTACCCGTACTGGGTCGAGGCGGGCGACTACGACCTGGACTACCACGTCCGGCGGTACGGGCTGCCCGCGCCGGGCGGCCGCGCGGAGCTGGCCGCGCTGGTCGGCGATATCGCGAGCACGCCGATGGACCGCAACCACCCGCTCTGGCAGGTGCGGGTGGTCGAAGGCATCGACGGTGACAAGGTCGGGGTGATCCTCAAGTACCACCACGCCGCGGTGGACGGCGTCACCGGGTCCGAGCTGCTCATGGCGCTCTGCGACACCGAGCCGGGGCAGCACCGGGACGAAGAGCCGCCCGCCGCGCTCGGCCGGGAGCCGGAGCCGAGCGACCTGCGGCTGCTGGCCGAGGCGGCGCTGCGCTTCCCGACCAAGGCCGGGGTGGTGCGCATGGTGCCGAAGACCGTCGGCAAGCTGGCCGGGATGGTGCGCAGGCGGCAGGGCAACCGCTCCGGCATGGCGCTCCCGCTGACCGCGCCGCGCACCCCGTTCAACCGGACCATCACCCCGCACCGCGCGGTCGCCTGCACCGAGGTCGAGCTGGCCGAGGTGAAGCGGATCAAGAACGCCTTCGGGGTGAAGATCAACGACGTGGTGCTCACGGTGGTCGGCGGCGCGCTCCGCGGCTACCTGGCCGAGCGCGGCGAGCTGCCCGCGGACAAGTCGCTGCTCGCCACCATCCCGGTCTCGGTGCACGAGTCGTCGCGGCACACCAGGGGGATCAACAAGGTCTCCTCGCTCTTCTGCCAGCTCGGCACGGATATCGCCGACCCGGTGGAGCGGCTGAAGCGGGTGGCCGAGGCGAACCGGGCCGCCAAGGAAGAGCACGAGGAACTCATCGGCCCCGACTTCCTGCAGGACTGGACGCAGTACGCGCCGCCGAACACCTTCCGGGTCGCCATGCGGCTGTACTCCTCGCTGGAGCTCGCCGAGCGGCACCCGGTGGTGCACAACCTGGTGGTCTCGAACGTGGCGGGACCGCCGATGCCGCTGTACTTCCTCGGGGTGCGGCTGGTCAGCTCCTTCCCGTTCGGCCCGGTCTTCCACGGCTCCGGGCTGAACATCACCGCGCTCTCCTACGACGGCAAACTCGACTTCGGCGTAATCGCCTGCCGGGAGCTGGTTCCCGAGCTCGCCGAGCTGACCGACCGGATCCCCGCCGAGGTCGAGGCGCTGCGCGCGGCGGCAGCGCAGACGGCCTGAGCGGCACCCGGTACAGTGCTGCCGACGCGCCGGAGCCGCCGGCGCCGCGGACGACCCACGGGGGATCCACCATGAAGCGCATCTCCGCCGCCGTGCTCGCCGCCGGTGTGCTCACCCTCGTCGTCAGCGGTTGCGGGCAGGACGAATCGACCGACGCCAGCGGGCTGCGCAAGGGGAACACCGACGTCGTCGCGAGCAGTACGACGACCGCCGCCGCGGCGCCGAGCAGCACCGCGCCGAGCCCGACGACGGAGCCGGGCAGCACCGAGCGCAGCACCCCCGCGGCCGCGCCGAGCGGGTCGCCCGCGGAGATCACCTGCGGCGAGTTCCGCAAGCTCGACACCGAGCAGGAGAAGGTGGTGATCGAGCAGATCCTCGCCGCGAACCCGGACAGCCCGTTCGCGGGCAGCCCGAATGTCGCGCTCGGCACCGCCAAGCTGGTCTGCCTCTCCGGCAGCGTCGCGGACGAGCCGGTCGCCTCGGCGGCGGGGCTCGTCGCCGAGTAGGTCCAGGGCCGAGTCCGAGCGCGGTCGCCAACAGGCAGGCAGCGATCGCGGCCGGGTCGCCGGGCCGGGAGAATTCGCGGCGCGGAGCCTCCCGCAGCGGGCCCGGAGCAGCGGGGATTCGCGCGGCGAGCGCCGCGGCCCGGCGGCCGTACCCGCGCAGCGGGTAAGAATGGGGCGGTGGCCGACCTTTCGCTGACCGCCCGTCTCAACCCCTCCGCGGCCGACGCCCGCAGGGGGGTGGTGCGGCTGCATCCGGAAGCGCTGGCCGCGCTCGGGCTGCGCGAGTGGGACGGGATCGCGCTGACCGGCTCCCGGCGCACCGCAGCGGTGGCCGGGCTGGCCCCGGCGGGCACCCCGCCCGGGGTGGCGCTGCTGGACGACGTCACGCTCTCCAATGCCGGGCTGCGCGAGGACGCCACCGTGGTGGTCGCGCCCGCGACGGTGTTCGGCGGCAAGCAGATCCGGGTCAGCGGCTCGCTGCACGCCACCCGCTCGATTCCGGCGAACACGCTGCGCCAGGCGCTGCTCGGCAAGGTGGTGACGGTCGGCGACGCCGTCTCGCTGCTCCCCCGCGACCTCGGCCCCGACATCAGCTCGGCCGCCACCACCCAGGCGCTCTCCCGCACCTTCGGCATCGCCTGGACCACCGAGCTGCTCACCGTCACCGCCACCGAACCGGCGGGGCCGGTGAGCGTGCAGCCGAATTCGGCGGTGGACTGGGGGCCGGGGGTCGTGACCGGCGCCGACCCCGGTTCAGCGCAGCCGGGCAACGGTTCGTGGCCCCTGTCGGGTGAGCCCGACTCGTGGCCACCGCCCGGCGGATCCGGCCCGCGGTCGCCGTCGGGCGAACTCCTCCCGTGGTCACCGGGCGGACCTGGCTCGCCGTCACCGAGCGGACCTGGCTCGCTGTCACCGGGCGGCCACGGCTCGCCGTCACCCGGCGGCCACGGCTCGCCGTCACCCGGCGAGCACGGCTCGCAGCCCGAGCCGGGTGAGCACCGGGTCGGTGCGGACCTCGTGCCGCGCCCTGCGACGGTGACCAGGGGCAGGCCGGCACCGGCCGCCGCCGATCTGATCGGCGTGCAGGGGCAGTCCGGCAAGCTCGCCGAGTGGCTCGCGCTCGCCCTCGACGAGCCGGAGCTGCTCCGCACCCTCGGCGCCTCCCCGCACCTCGGGGTGCTGATCACCGGCCCGCACGGGGTCGGGAAGGCGACGCTGGCCAGGGCGGTCGCCGCTCCGCGCCGGGTGGTCGAGCTGGACGGCCCGTCGATCGGCGCCACCGAGAGCGGCGCCCGGCTGCGCACGGTGGCCGCCGCCGTCGCCGAGGTGAGCTCGGGGCAGGGCGGCATCCTGCTGATCACCGATATCGACGCGCTGCTGCCCGCCACCGCCGAGCCGGTCGCGACGCTCATCCTGGACCAGCTCCGCGCCGTCGTCGCCACCCCGTGCGTCGCCTTCCTCGCCACCACCGCGCACCCCGGAGAGATCGACGCCAGGCTGCGCGCCCCCGACCTCTGCGACCGCGAGATCGCGCTGCCGCTGCCCACCGCGGCGGTCCGCGAGGCGCTGCTCGACTTCCTGCTCCGCGCCGTGCCGACCGGCGAGCTCCGGCTGGCCGAGATCGCCGCGCGGACCCCCGGTTTCGTCGTCTCCGACCTGGCCGCGCTGTGCCGCGAGGCCGCGCTGCGCGCCGCCTCCCGCACGGGCCGCGAGCACACCGACCCGCGGCTGCTGCAGGCCGACCTGGTCGGCGCGCTGGAGGTGATCCGCCCGCTCTCCCGCTCCGGCAGCGAGGAGCTGGCGATCGGCAGCCTCGGCCTGGACGACGTCGGCGACATGGCGCAGACCAAGCAGGCGCTCACCGAGGCGGTGCTCTGGCCGCTGCGGCACCCCGACTCCTTCGCCCGGCTCGGCATCGAGCCCCCGCGCGGCGTGCTGCTCTACGGCCCGCCTGGCTGCGGCAAGACCTTCCTGGTCCGCGCCCTGGCCAGCAGCGGGCAGCTCAGCGTGCACGCGGTGAAGGGCGCCGAGCTGATGGACAAGTGGGTCGGCGCCTCGGAGCGCGCGGTCCGCGAACTCTTCCAGCGGGCCCGCGATTCCGCGCCTGCGCTGATCTTCCTGGACGAGGTGGACGCGCTCGCCCCGCGCCGCGGCCAGAGCAGCGACTCCGGGGTCGGTGACCGGGTGGTCGCCGCGTTGCTCACCGAGCTGGACGGGGTCGAGCCGCTGCGCGAGGTCGTTGTACTCGGCGCCACGAACCGCCCCGAGCTGATCGACCCGGCGCTGCTCCGCCCCGGCAGGCTGGAGCGGTTGGTCTTCGTCCCGCCGCCGGACGCCGAGGCCAGGGTGGCGATCCTGCGCACCGCGGGCCGCGCCGTGCCGCTCGCGGCCGATGTCGACCTGACCGAGCTGGCGCACGAGCTCGACGGCTACTCCGCCGCCGACTGCGCGGCGCTGCTGCGCGAGGCCGCGCTCGCCGCCATGCGCCGCGACATCGACACCGCCGACGTCACGGCCGCCGACATCGGCACCGCCCGCGCCGCGGTGCGGCCCTCGCTCGACCCGGACCAGGTCGAGTCGCTGCGCCGGTACGCGGAGAATCGCGGCTGACCCGAAGTGTGCCGGGAGATTGCCCGGACACCGACAACGTGACGAACGCCGCTCCCGCCCGCACCGGCAACAGTCCTGGCCACACGCCCAAGTAGGATCGACCCGGACGACCGCCCGCCCGAGACGACGGAGCGTAGTTTGCTCGTAATCCTGCTCGCACATGCCCTTGCCGCTGTGGTGGCCCCGCTGTGCGTCCGGATCGCGGGTCGAAAAGCCTTCTATCCGCTCGCGGCGGTCCCGCTCGCCTGCCTCGGCTGGGTGGTGGCCCAGTGGGGCACCACCCAGCAGGTCAGCGTGGCGTGGGCCCCCGCGATCGGGATGGACATCGACCTCCGATTCGATTCCCTCTCCGCCGTGATGGCGGTGCTTGTCCTCGGCATCGGCACCCTCATCCTCTGCTACTGCGCCCGCTACTTCGACGACGACGAACCGCGGCTCGGCGCCTTCGCGGCCCAGCTGGTCGGCTTCTCCGGCGCCATGTTCGGCGTGGTGACCAGCGACAACATGCTGCTGCTCTACGTCTTCTGGGAGATCACGACGGTGCTGTCGTTCCTCCTGGTCGGGCACAACGCGGACAAGGCGACGAGCAGGCGCGCGGCGATCCAGGCGCTGCTGGTGACCGGCGCGGGCGGGCTCACCATGCTGACCGGCATCGTGCTGCTCGGCCACCTCTCCGGCAGCTTCCTGCTCTCCGACCTGCTGGCGGGCGGCGCCCCGACCGGGGCCGCGGCCAGCGTGGCGGTGGCGCTCATCCTGGTCGGCGCGCTGAGCAAGTCCGCCATCGTGCCGCTGCACTTCTGGCTGCCCGGCGCCATGGCCGCGCCCACCCCGGTCAGCGCCTACCTGCACGCCGCCGCCATGGTGAAGGCGGGCGTGTACCTGATCGCGCGGCTCGCGCCCGCCTTCGCGGAATCCCCGGTCTGGCACCCGCTGGTGCTCACGCTCGGCGCGGTCTCGATGGTGCTGGCGGGCTGGCGCGCGCTGCAGGTGACCGACCTCAAGCTGGTGCTCGCCTTCGGCACCGTCAGCCAGCTCGGCTTCCTGGTCATGCTGGTCGGGATCGGCACCCCCGACGCCGCGCTTGCGGGCATCGCCATGGTGGTGGCGCACGCGCTCTTCAAGGCCTGCCTGTTCATGGTGGTCGGGATCATCGACCACGGCGCGGGCACCCGCGAGCTGGGCAGGCTCTCCGGCCTCGGCCGCAGGGAGCCGGTGCTGTTCGGCGCCGCCGCGCTGGCCGCGCTGAGCATGGCCGGTATCCCGCCGCTGCTCGGCTTCGTCGGCAAGGAGAGCGCGCTGGCGGCCGCGCAGCACGCCGAGGTGCTGAACGCGCCGAGCCGGATCGCGGTGCTTGCGGTGTTCGTGGTCGGCTCCGCGCTGACCGTCGCCTACAGCGCCCGGTTCGTCTGGGGCGCCTTCGCGGACAAGGACGGCGTCGAGCCGCCGCGGCACTGGCACGGCCCCGACCCGGCCTTCCTGGCGCCGCCGGCGCTGCTCGCCCTGGCCGGGTTGGCCGCCGGGCTCGCCGCGCCCTGGGTGGACACGCTGCTCGCGCCGTACGCGAAGACGCTGCCCGGCCCGGCCCCCGAGCACCTGGCGCTCTGGCACGGCTTCACGCTGCCGCTGCTGCTCACCGCGGTGGTGATCGCGGGCGGGCTCGCGCTCTTCGCGGTGCGGGGCCGGATCCACGAGTCGGCGCACCCGCGGCTCGGCAATGCCGACCGGGTCTACGACGCCACGCTCAAGCAGATGGACCGGCTCTCGCTGCGGATGACCGCCGCAACCCAGCGCGGCTCGCTCCCGCTGAACCAGGCCACCATCCTCGGCACCATGACGCTGCTGCCCGCCGTCGCGCTGGCGCTGGCCGGGCCGAGCGAGTTTCGCATGCGGCTCTGGGACACCCCGATGCAGCTGGTGATCGCGCTGGTCATGATCGCCTCCGCGCTGGCGGCGACGGTGCTGCGCAACCGGCTCGCCGCGGTGCTCGTCGTCGGCGTCACCGGTTACGGCTGCGGCGTGATCTTCGCGCTGCACGGCGCCCCCGACCTCGCGCTCACCCAGTTCCTGGTGGAGACGCTGCTGCTGGTGGTGTTCGTACTGGTGCTGCGGGCCTTCCCGGCGGAGATCGAGGAGAACCGGCTGGCCGCCTCCAGGGGCAGCAGGGCGGTGCTCGGCATCGCGGTCGGCGCGGTGGTCGCTGTACTCGGCGCGGTGGCCGTCGCCGCGCGCAGCTCGACGCCGATCTGGCAGCTCATCCCGGAGGCCGCCTACACCATCGGCGGCGGCAAGAACGCGGTGAACGTGCTGCTCGTCGATATCCGCGCCTGGGACACCATGGGCGAGATCTCGGTGCTGGTCGTCGCCGCCACCGGCGTGGCCTCGCTGGTGTTCCGGGTGCGCCGGTTCGGCAGCGCGCCGCGCGCGGTCGACGCCCCGAACTACGACCCGGACCGGGTCGGCTGGCTCTCCGCGGGCAGGCTCATCTCCCGGGAGAACCGCTCGATGATCCTGCAGATCGCCACCAGGCTGGTCTTCCCGACCACCATGGTGCTGTCGGTCTACTTCTTCTTCTCCGGGCACAATGCGCCCGGCGGCGGCTTCGCGGGCGGGCTCACCGCCGGGCTCGCGCTCACCCTGCGCTACCTGGCGGGCGGCCGCTACGAGCTGGGCGAGGCGCTGCCGGTGGACGCCGGGCACCTGCTCGGCGCCGGGCTCACCCTGGCGGCGGGCACCGCGGCGGCCTCGCTGCTGCTCGGGGCGCCGCCGCTCTCCTCGGCGATCATCGAGCTGACGCTTCCGCTCTTCGGCGAGATCAAGCTGGTGACCGCGCTCTTCTTCGACCTCGGCGTCTACCTCATCGTGGTCGGGCTGGTCCTGGACGTGCTGCGCTCGCTCGGCGCGCGCCTGGACAGCGAACTGGACTCGGACGAGCCGGTGAGCGCGAAGGGAGGCGCGGCGTGACCGCCAACCTGACCCTGCTCATCATCGTCGGCGTGCTGGTGGCCTGCGGCGTCTACCTGATCCTGGAGCGCTCGGTCACCAAGATGCTGCTCGGCATGATCCTCTTCGGCAATGCGGTGAACCTGCTCATCCTCACCGTCGGCGGCCCGGCCGGGAATCCCCCGCTGCGCAATGCGGAGGCGGCCGACACGGACATGGCCGACCCGCTGGCCCAGGCCATGGTGCTCACCGCCATCGTGATCACCATGGGGCTCACCGCCTTCGTGCTGGCCCTCGCCTACCGCGCCCGCATGCTCACCACCACCGACGACGTACCCGACGACCCCGAGGACGCCGACGTGGCGGGTCGGCGCGAGCGAGAGGATCCGGAGGATTGAGCTCGGAATTCGGCGTGCTGGCCTTTCTGGCCCCCCTACCCGTCCTGATCCCGCTGCTCGCCGCCGCCATCACGCTGATCTTCGGCCGCAGGCCGCGGCTGCAGAGCCTGGTGACGCTGATCGCGCTCACCGCGGTGGTCGCCGTCTGCGCGGCGCTGCTCTACCTGGCCGACCGCGACGGCACCACCGCCGTCCAGGTCGGCGGCTGGGATACCCCGATCGGCATCACGCTGGTGGTGGACCGGCTCTCCGCGGTCATGCTGCTGGTCTCCTCGATCGTGCTGCTCGTCGTCTCCGTCTACGGTGCGGGCCAGAACATCCGGGACGGCGACGAGCGCCAGCCCACCTCGATCTACCGCCCCACCTACCTGGTGCTGACCGCGGGGGTGAGCACCACCTTCCTCGCCGGTGACCTGTTCAACCTCTTCGTCGGCTTCGAGATCCTGCTCGGCGCCTCCTTCGTGCTGCTCACCGTCGGCGCCACCGCGGAGCGGGTGCGCGCGGGCGTCGCCTACGTCATGGTCTCCATGCTCAGCTCGCTGATCTTCCTGGTCGGCATCGCGCTGGCCTACGCCGTCACCGGCACGCTGAACCTGGCCCAGCTGGCGCTGCGGATCGGCGAGGCGCCGGAGGGCGTGCGCAACGCGGTGTACGCGGTGCTGCTGGTGGCGTTCGGCATCAAGGCGGCGATCTTCCCGCTCTCCAACTGGCTGCCCGACTCCTACCCGACCGCGCCAGCGCCGGTCACCGCGGTCTTCGCCGGGCTGCTCACCAAGGTCGGGGTGTACGCCATCATCCGGACGCACGCACTCTTCTTCCCGGACCAGGGCTTCGACACCCTGCTGCTGGTGGCCGGGTTGCTCACCATGCTGGTCGGCATCTTCGGCGCCATCGCGCAGAGCGATATCCGCAGGCTGCTCTCCTTCACCCTGGTGAGCCACATCGGCTACATGCTCTTCGGCATCGGGCTGGCCAGCGAGGCCGGGCTCGGCGGCGCGGTGTACTACGTGGCGCACCACATCCTGGTGCAGACGGCGCTCTTCCTGGTGGTCGGGTTGATCGAGCGGCAGGCGGGCTCGGTCTCGCTGCGCAGGCTGGGCGGGCTGGCCGGGGCGAGCCCGCTGCTCGGGCTGCTGTTCCTGATCCCGGCGCTGAACCTCGGCGGCATCCCGCCGTTCTCGGGGTTCATCGGGAAGGTCGCGCTGCTGCAGGCGGGCGCCGCGGACGGCGGCTGGCTGGCGTGGGTGCTGGTGGCGGGCGCGGTGGTCACCAGCCTGCTGACGCTGTACGTGGTGGCGCTGGTCTGGAGCAAGGCGTTCTGGCGGCCGCGCTCCGAGGCGCCGGAGGGGCACCTGGCCATGGCCCGGCCCGCGAACCTGGTGGAGGAGACCACCGACGTGCTCTACGACGAACGCACCGACCCCGGCCGGATGCCCGCGCTCATGGTCGCCGCGACCACGGCGCTGGTCCTGGTCGGGTTCGCGCTGACCGTGCTGGCAGGCCCGATCCTCGGCATCGCCGACCGGGCCGCCGCCGAGCTGGACAACCCGGGCGTCTACGTGAGCGCGGTGCTCGGCGATGACCAGGAGGCGTACCGATGAGCAAGGAGAGCCTGGGCCGGATCGGCGTCGTGCTCTGGCTCGCCGTCGTCTACACGCTGCTGTGGGGCACGCTGACGCTCGGCAACCTGGTCGCGGGGCTGCTGATCGGCATCGTGATCGTGCTGGTCCTCCCGCTGCCCGCCATGCCGGTGACCGGGCGGTTCAACCCGATCGCCTTCGCTCAGCTGGTCGTGGCGAGCACCTACTACGCATTGCAGTCCAGCCTGCAGGTGGCCTGGCTCGGAGTGCGGCCGGGGACGCAGCCGGTCTCCGGCGTGCTGCGGGTGCGGCTGGATATCGAGTCCGAGCTGGTGCTCGCGCTCTGCGTCGACCTGCTCAACCTCATCCCCGGCACCATGGTGCTGGAGATCGACCGGGAGCGCCGGGTGGTCTACGTGCACGTGCTCGACGTGGGCAGCGAGGCGGCGGTGGCCCAGTTCTACCGCACCACCCGCAAGCTGGAGCGGCTGCTGGTCTCGTCCTTCGAGCGCCGGTTGGAGCCGGAAACCCCCGCCGAGGAGGCGCAACCATGACCGTCGTCGCCGGAATCGCCGCGGTGCTGCTCTCGGTGGCCGCGCTGCTCACGCTCTACCGGGTACTGAACGGGCCGAGCACCCTGGACCGGGTGGTCGGGGTGGACTCGCTCACCGCCATGGCGGCGGCCGGGCTCGCGGTGTACGCGGCCTGGAGCAAGGACACCTCGGTGGTGCCCGCCATCGTGGCGCTGGCGCTGGTCGGCTTCCTCGGGTCGGCCGCGGTCTCCCGCTTCCGGGTCAGGGACGACCGGTGAGCGCGCTGGAGTGGGTCTCCGCGGTCCTCATTCTCTTCGGCTCCTTCCTGGCGCTGACCGCGGCGATCGCGCTGGTGCGCTTCCGGGACACGCTGGCCCGCATGCACGCCGCGACCAAGCCGCAGGTGGTCGGGTTGGTGCTGGTGCTGCTCGGCGCCGCCATCCAGGTGCGCGGCGACGTGAACGCCTGGATGCTCGTGCTCATGATGCTGTTCGTGCTGCTCACCGCGCCGGTGATCGCGCACCTCATCGGCCGCACCGCCTACCGCGAGCAGCGCTACCGGGACGGGCTGCTCCAGGTCAACGAACTCGGCGACGAGGAAGTGGAGTAGTTCTCGCTCAGCGGGCGGGCTCGGGCACGGCGGGCTCCGCCGTGACCGGATTCGGCGCCGCGAACCAGGTGGCGTGGAAGGCGGCGGCGACGGCGGCGAGCAGGGCGAGGACCGCCGTTCCGGCGAAGACCGGGTACTCCGCCATGGAGACCGCGAGGAAGCGGTAGGCGAGCAGCAGCGCGACGAGCACGGCCGCGGCGAAGAGCACCAGCCGCCAGCGGAACCACCCGTACCCGCGCTCCGGGTCGCGCAGCGCCGACTCGACGGCGAGGCAGAGCACGACGCCCGCGACCAGGTCGACCCCGTAGTGGTACCCGAAGCCGAGCGTCGCGGTGAGCGTGGCGACCAGCCAGAAGGTGCCGCCCCAGCGCAGCCAGCGCGGCGCGGGCGAGCCGTCCGCGGCCCGCCGGGTGTGCAGGAAGACCGCGAGCGCCCACGCGGTGTGCATGGACGGCATGCAGTTGCGCGGCGTCACCTCGTCGAAGGGGAGCACGCCCGGGCTGCGGTCGATCGGCGGCACGAACTGCGGCCAGTAGTTCCCGACCTGCAGCCCCTGCCCGTCCGCGCCGAAGGCGAACATCGGCCCGACCACCGGGAAGATCAGGTACACCACCGGCCCGGCCAGTCCGAGCACGAGGAAGGTGCGCACCAGGTAGTGCCCCGGCCAGCGCCCGGAGGAGACCACCCGCCGCAGCTGCCACACCGCGACCACGATCGCCGCCAGCGGCAGCTCGATGTAGACCCAGTGCAGCACCGCGTACACCACCGGCCCGAGCGCCTCGACCACCCGCCCGAGCACCCAGGACGGGTCGCCGAGCGCGTGGTCGGCGAGCATGACGTACTCGTCCAGCACCCCGGGGTGCGCCAGGATGGTGAGGTGCAGCCAGACGTCGCCGACCTTGGTGGCCAGGATGAGCAGCGCGCCGAGCGCGACCGCGTGCAGCGCGGTCCGGCGGCGCAGCCCGGTCCAGCGCCAGAGCGCGAGCACGGTGATCCCGGTGAGCACCCAGACCGGCCCGTTGCCGATGGTCGGCGAGGCACCGGCGAGCAGCCGGGCGCCCGCCCCGATCAGGTCGATGCCGATCGCCGCACCGGCCGCGACGAAGCGGTCCCGCGCGCGCAGCCCGACCAGCGCGAGGATCAGCCCGGCCCACGGCACCGTCATGGACTTGGGGGTGCCGGCGAAATCGCGCCAGAGGCTGGTCAGCGGCCCTTCGAAGCCCTGTCCCAGCGCTACCGCCTGGAGACCGACCAGCAGCAGGGCGACCGCCGCCACGAGCACGATCGACAGCTGCGTCCGGCGGCTCCGCCGGACAGGGTCCTCCACAAGCACCCGCCCATAGTAAACGGCGTGTGAACAGCACCGGCCCCGGTGCTTGAACGGGAGGGTTCGGTCAGGTATTCAGCTCGCGTACCAGCGAATCGACCACCGCGATCAGATCGCCCTGACTGGCCGCCGCCACCCGGCGCTGCCGCTGGTAGTTGGCGCCGCCGCGGGGGATCTCGGCCACCGCGCGCAGCTCATCGGCGCAGCCCAGCTTGGCCGCGGTCGGCTCCAGCCGGTTCAGCAGGTCGCCCAGGTCGTCGGTGACCAACCGCTCATTGCTGTCCGAATCGGTGATGATGATCGCGTCCAGGCCGTACCTGGCCGCGCGCCACTTGTTCTCCTGCACATGCCATACCGGCAGTGTGGGCAACGTCTCACCGGCCTCGACCCGGTCGTCCAGGTCGACGATCAGGCAGTGGATCAGCGCGGCCAGCGCGCCGAGCTCCCTGCGGGTGGAGACGCCATCGCAGATCCGCACCTCGATCGTGCCCCACTTGGGCGCGGGCCTGATGTCCCAGTGCATGCCGCCGAGCTGCTCGAAGACCCCGGTCTTGAACTGGTCGTGCACGAAACCCTCGAACTGCGACCACTTCTCGAACTGGAACGGCAGCCCCGCGGTGGGCAGCTGCTGGAACATGAGCGCCCGGTTGGAGGCGTAGCCGGTGTCCGAGCCGGACCACATGGGCGAGGAGGCGGAGAGCGCGAGCAGGTGCGGGTAGGCGGGCAGCATGGCGTTCAGGATCGGAAAGACCTTGTCCCGGTGCGAGACCCCGACGTGCACGTGCACGCCCCAGATCAGCATCTGTCTGCCCCACCACTGGGTGCGCTCGATCAGCTCGTCGTAGTGCTCGGAGCGGGTGAGCTGCTGCGCCGACCACTGCGCGAACGGGTGCGTGCCCGCGCAGAACAGGTCGACCCCGAGCGGGTCGGCGGCCCGGCGCAGCACGTTCATGGTGCCGGTGAGGTCCGCCAGCGCGGCGCCGACCGTGTCGTGCACGCCGGTGACCAGCTCGACCGTATTGCGCAGCAGCTCCTTGGTGACCTGCGGGGTGCCGTCGTGCGCCCGCAGCTCGCCGACTTCGTCGAAGACGGCGGCCGCGGTATTGGAGAGATCACGGGTCACCTTGTCGACGAGCGCGATCTCCCACTCGATGCCGATGGTCGGCCGGGGCGAACCGTGGAACTCGACGTGCGTTCCGCTGCCCCTGCGATCAGCCCCGGGCATACCGCTCCCCCTCTAGTGGATGACGCCGCAGGCGACGCGGCCCCCCGCGTCACCGGTGGCGAGCGTGGCCTCGTCCGGGCCCGCGACGCCGTCGGCGCGCTGGTACCGGTTCGGGATGTTGCCGAAGTTGTCGGCGTCGGCGTGCACCACGATCGCCTTGTCCTTGACGTCGTCGAGCGTGACGGTGTCCGAGGTGGTGACCAGCGAGGCGGTGCCGTCGCCGCGCACCTGCAGCGAGGTCAGGTCGCCGCTGGCCGGGTGGCTGTTCGCGCTGCCGACCTGCAGGTGCCCGCCCGCGGAGAGGAAGTCGCCCGCCGGGCCGCCGGTCGGGGCCACCGAGTTGGGTTCGCACTTGCCGACCGAGTGGATGTGCAGCCCGTGGAAGCCGGGGCGCAGCCCGCGCGCCTCCACGGTGATCTGCAGGTGGCCGCTCTCCTCGGCGAAGCTGACGGTGCCGACGGGCTGGCCCGCCGCGTCCTTCAGCTCGGCGGAGGCGCCGGAGTGCGAGCCCGAGTGGTCGTCGCCGTGCCCGGACTCGCTCGCGGGGGCGGGGGAGGCGGTGAAGACCGGCGGAGTCGTCCCCACCGCATCGGTCGACTCCTGGCTGTTGGAGCAGCCGGCCAGGCCGAACGCCGCGATCGCGAGCACCGGGGTCACGATCCGCCAGGACGGGCGACGGGACGGGGACGAGGCCATCGGAATGACTCCTTCACGGATGTGGACGGGGTTCGTACCGTGCACGATCTTGCCACGCGAGGGCAGCCGGACCGTTTCTGGGTGACCCGCGTCTATGCCGCTCAGTTACCCGTCACGATGACGATCACACCCGGTTCGGAGCCGGAGATTCCGGCGAACCGCGGCTCGGCGACCGCGCCGATCTCCGCCGCGATGGCCTCCGCGGCCGCCTGCTCGGCGGGCGAATCCCCGTAGAAGACCGTGGTTTTCGGGAGCGTCCCGCCGGAGTAGTTGCCGGTCGCGACATTGCTCCAGCCGTTCGCGCCCAGCTCGCTCGCGGTGCGCCCGGCCAACCCGGCCACCAGGCTGTTGTTCAGCACCCGGACCGGGACCGCGCGGTTCACCGACGGCGCCGCGGGCGGCGGCGGAGGTGGCGGCGGGGCGACGGTCGTGGTCTCGACCGCGCTCGGGGTCTCCGGCACCGTCGAGGCGGTGCTGGAGGCCGCCGCGGTGGTGGTCGCGCGCGGGGTGGTCGCCGCCGCGGTGGTCGTGGGGGCGGCGGTGCTCGTCTCCGCGCCGGGCCCCTCCGACGCGCTGGAATCGGAGTCCGACAGCGACATCGCACCCAGCCCGGCGAACACGATGGCCAGCGCGATCAACACCATCGCCAGCGCGCGCAGCGGCGGACCGCCGGAGGTGGGATTCGGGTTGCTCACCCCGTCGACCCTAGCCGTTCCGACCGGCGCGCGAGGCCGTCGCCGCCGACACGCGGCGCTCGCGTCTCAGACCTGAAAACCGAGGCGCCGCGCGGCCCTTGCCTTCTGCCTGCTCGCGCGCAGCCTGCGCAGCCGCTTCACCAGCATCGGGTCGGCGGCGAGCGCCTCCGGCCGGTCCACGACGGCGTTCAAGACCTGGTAGTAGCGGGTGGGCGACATACCGAACAGTTCGCGGATCGCCTCCTCCTTGGCGCCCGCGTACTTCCACCACTGGCGCTCGAAGGCGAGGATCTCCTGATCGCGCCGGGAGAGGCCGCTCGCGTCCTCGATCACCGACTCGTCGGCATCCTCCGGGGTACCGGATGGATTCCGAGCAGCTGCGCTGTCCATCTCGCTCCCTCGCCGAGCTTCCACCACGTGCTGGTCCGACCGCATCATTCAACCACGGGGTACGGACGGATTCCGGCCGAGCACCCGGCGTGTTCGCCCGCCGCGACGGAACAGCAATAATTGCCGCATGGCAATCCTCCCGATCGTGATCGTCGGCGACCCGGTGCTGCACAACCCGACCGAAAAGGTCACCGAGCCGCCGGAGGAGTTGGCGCCGCTGATCGCCGACATGTACGAGACCCTCGATGCCGCGAACGGCGTCGGGCTCGCGGCCAACCAGGTCGGGGTCGCGAAGCGGCTCTTCGTCTACGACTGCCCGGACCGGGACGCCGACGGCAACACCGTGCGCCGCCGCGGCGTCGTGGTGAACCCGATCCTGGAGACCTCCGCGCTGCCGGAGACCATGCCCGACCCGGACGACGACGACGAGGGCTGCCTCTCCGTGCCCGGCGAGCAGTACCCCACCGGCCGCGCCGACTGGGCCAGGGTCAGCGGCACCGACGAGAAGGGCGAGCCGGTCGAACTGGAGGGCACCGGGTTCTTCGCCAGGATGCTGCAGCACGAGGTCGGCCACCTGGACGGCTTCCTCTACGTGGACGTGCTGATCGGCAGGCACGCCCGCGCCGCGAAGAAGGCGATCAAGCGGAACGGGTGGGGCACACCGGGGTTGAGCTGGCTGCCCGGCGCGGGGCCCGACCCGTTCGGGCACGACTGATGAGTATCGATCCGCAGCCGCCCGCCCCCGGCGACCGGGTGGTCATGCGGTACCGGCTGCCCGAGGGGTACCCGCAGCCGCTCACCGACGTGCTCGGCGAGCTGGTCTCGGTCGACCCGCCGACCGTGCGCACCACGGACGGCGCGCTGGTCGAGGTGGCGCCGGACAAGATCGTGGCGCTGCGCGCGATCCCGGCGCGGCCCATCCGCACCTCGGAGATCAGGGCGCTGGAGTACGCGGGCGCCGCGGGCTGGCCCGGGGTCGAGCAGACCTGGCTGGACGGCTGGCTGCTGCGCGCGGGCCACGGCTACACGCACCGCGCCAACTCCGCGCTGCCGCTCGGCGACGCGAGCGGCCCGGCGATCGTCGGCAAGGACACGCTGTACCGGATCGGCGCCTGGTACACCGAGCACGGCCTCCCGGTGCAGCTCTGCCTGCCGGACCGGCTGGCAGCCACCCCGCCCGGCTGGCACACCTGGAACGAGACCGTGGTGCTCGGCATCGATATCGAGACCATGGTGCTGCCGCAGGGCCCGTCCATGGTGCGGGTCTCGCCCGCGCCGTCGCAGGCCTGGCTGGAGCTGTACCGCTACCGCGGCGGCATTCCTGACCCGCTCGCGGCCCCGCCGCCGCGGCCCGCCGCCGACGTGCTGAACGCCGTCCGGGACGGCACGCTCGGCTTCGCCGTGCTCGGCGTCCCGCAGCCCATCGCGGTGGCGCGCGGCGCGGTCACCACCGCGCCGGACGGGCGGCGCTGGGTGGGGCTCTCCTGCGTCGCGGTCGCCACCGAGCACCGGCGGCACGGGCTCGGCGCGCTGATCTGCGCCGAGCTGCTGCGCTGGGGTGCGGAGCAAGGGGCGGGGTACGGCTACGTCCAGGTGGCCGCGGACAACCGGGACGGGCTCGGGCTCTTCCGGGAGATGGGGTTCGTGGAGCACCACCGCTACCGGTACGCCGCCCCGCGGCACAGCTGAAAGGGAATTCGTGCGGCTCGCGACCTGGAACGTCAACTCCATCCGCTCCCGGATCGACCGGGTGATCGGCTTCCTGGACCGGCACGACGTCGACGTCCTCGCCATCCAGGAGACCAAGTGTCGGGACGACCAGTTCCCGTTCGAGCGGTTCGACGCGGCCGGGTACGAGGTCGCGCACCTCGGTGTGAACCAGTGGAACGGCGTCGCGATCGTCTCCAGGGTCGGGCTCACCGACGTGGAGGAGGCCTTTCCCGGGCAGCCCGGGTTCGACAGGGACGCCGGGGAGTCGCTGCTCGGGGCGCCGGTGGTGGAGTCGCGGGCGCTCGGGGCCACCTGCGGCGGGGTCCGGGTGTGGAGCCTGTACGTGCCGAACGGCCGCGCGCTGGACGACCCGCACTACCGCTACAAGCTGGACTGGCTCGACGCGCTGCGGCGCACCGGCGAGCAGTGGCTGGCCGCCGACCCGGCGGCGAAGATCGCGCTGGTCGGGGACTGGAACATCGCGCCGACCGACGACGACGTCTGGTCGCCGGAGTACTTCGCGAACAAGACCCACACCTCGCAGCCCGAGCGCGACGCCTTCGCGGCCGTTGTCGACGCCGGGTACGCGGATGTCATGCGGCCCTTCGCCCCCGGGCCCGGCGTCTACACCTACTGGGACTACACGCAGCTGCGCTTCGCCAGGAAGGAGGGCATGCGGATCGATTTCGTGCTGGCCTCCCCCGCGCTCGCGGCCGGGGTGACCGACGCGGTGGTCGATCGGCAGGAGCGCAAGGGCAAGGGCGCGAGCGATCATGCTCCCGTGCTCGTCGACTTCACCGACTGAGACGGATCAATGCTGGTAGGAGCGTTTTCCGTTAAAACCGTCCATATGGTCTTGTTCCGCCACGTGACGGGTCGGCGCTGCTAGGGTTACCGCCCATGGGTAGCGAGTCGGCCGTCCGGCCACGGCAGCGGGCACAGCATCTCGGCCCGCAGCGCAGGCGGCCACAGGTCCTCGACACCGCCCTCTCGATCGCGGTCGCCGAGGGGCTCTCCGCCGTCACCATGGCCTCGATCGCGGACCGCATGCGAGTCACCCGCCCGGTCGTCTACGCCTGCTTCGCGGACCGGGTGCAGCTCATCGACGCGCTGCGCAGGCGCGAGGAGAACTACCTCATCCACGACCTGCTGGCCACGCTCCCCGCCCGCGACCTCGGCACCGACGAGACCGCCCTGGTCACCAGCTTCCGCACGCTGCTGCAGCTCACCTCCGCGCGCCCCGAGTCGTGGCGCTTCCTCGCCGAGACCCCGAACCCGGTGATCTCCGAGGAGTTCGGCCGGGGCAGGCGGATCGCGGTGAACCGCTGCACGGCGCTGCTCCGCGGCAGCATGCTCAGCTGGGGCACGGTCGGCGCCGACCGCAAACTGCCGGTGCTGGTCGACCAGTGGTTGGCCGCGGGCGAGGGGGCGGTGCAGACGCTGATGGCCGGTACGACCGACTGGACGCCGGAGGATCTCGGGGATTTCGTCGGGGGGCAGGTCTTCCGGATGCTGCGCGACGCGTAGCGGTAAGGTCGGCCGCGCACAATTTCATCGTCGATGACGGGGGCTCGCACCAGCGGGCTGAGAGGACGGCTAGGGCCGTCGACCGTATGAACCTGACCGGGTAATGCCGGCGTAGGGAGTGACATCGTGACAGCTGTCGACAGCGTGACCACCGGCCCCATCGAGGGCAGTGTGAAGCATTATCTCGAAGTGGACGAGCTGCGGGTTCCGGTGCGCCGGATCCCGCTGAGCAACGGCGAGCACTTCGACGTGTACGACACCTCGGGGCCGTACACCGACGAGACCGCGGCCATCGACCTGGAGGCCGGGCTGCCCGCGCTCCGGGACACCTGGGAGAAGCCCGCGATCGCGGGGCCGCGCACCCAGCTCGCCTGGGCGCGGGCGGGGATCGTGACCCCGGAGATGCGGTTCGTCGCCGCGCGCGAAGGGGTCGAGCCGGAGCTGGTGCGCGCCGAGGTCGCCGCCGGGCGCGCGGTGATCCCGGCCAACCACAACCATCCGGAGCTGGAGCCGACCGTCATCGGCAAGCGCTTCCTGGTGAAGATCAACGCCAATATCGGCAACTCGGCGGTTTCGTCCTCCATCGCCGAGGAGGTGGAGAAGATGGTCTGGGCGACCCGCTGGGGCGCCGACACCATCATGGACCTCTCCACCGGCAGGAACATCCACGAGACCCGCGAGTGGATCCTGCGCAACGCGCCGGTCCCGGTCGGCACCGTGCCGATCTACCAGGCGCTGGAGCGGGTGAACGGTGATCCCACCCGGCTGACCTGGGAGTTGTACCGGGACACCGTGATCGAGCAGGCCGAGCAGGGCGTCGACTACATGACCGTGCACGCGGGCGTGCTGCTGCGCTACATCCCGCTCACCGCGAAGCGGGTCACCGGGATCGTCTCCCGCGGCGGCTCGATCATGGCGGCGTGGTGCCTCGCGCACCACCGGGAGTCGTTTCTGTACACGCACTTCGAGGAGCTCTGCGAGATCCTGGCGCGCTACGACATCACCTTCTCACTCGGCGACGGGCTGCGCCCCGGTTCCATCGCCGACGCCAACGACGCCGCGCAGTTCGCCGAGCTGCGCACGCTCGGCGAGCTCACGGCGATCGCGAAATCGCACGGCGTGCAGGTGATGATCGAGGGCCCAGGGCATGTACCCATGCACAAGATCGTGGAGAACGTGCGGCTCGAGGAAGAGCTCTGCGCGGAGGCGCCCTTCTACACCCTCGGCCCCCTCGCCACCGATATCGCGCCCGCCTACGACCACATCACCTCGGCCATCGGCGCCGCCGTCATCGCCCAGGCCGGGACCGCCATGCTCTGCTACGTCACCCCCAAGGAGCATCTCGGCCTGCCGAACCGGGACGACGTCAAAGTGGGAGTGATCACCTACAAGATCGCCGCGCACAGCGCCGACCTGGCCAAAGCGCACCCGCACGCGCAACAGCGCGATGACGCGCTCTCCCGGGCGCGCTTCGAGTTCCGCTGGCGCGACCAGTTCGCGCTCTCGCTCGACCCCGACACCGCGCGGGAGTACCACGACGAGACCATGCCCGCGGAGCCCGCCAAGACCGCGCACTTCTGCTCCATGTGCGGGCCGAAGTTCTGCTCCATGCGGATCTCGGCGGATGTGCGGGAGTACGCGGAGAAGAACGGTCTCAGCGATGTGGAGGCGATCGAGGCCGGGATGACGGAGAAGTCGGCGGAGTTCGCCGGCAAGGGGGCGCGGGTCTACCTGCCCGTCGTGCCCTGAAGACGCTCGGTCGGCACTGCCGGGAAGGTCATCGAGGTCGCCACGACCGGACCTCGATGACCGCGACCGCGGAGCGGCCTTCACTCTGCTCCGGCACGGCCTCGATGCCGAGGGCTGCGTACCCGCCGGTTCCGACCGGGGGCAGAATCGGCGGTGACGACCAGCGAGAGGACGACGCCGTGACCGACGCCTTCTACCTACCCGACCCGGACGACGGGCAGCGCTTCCACTCGACCGAGTTGACCCGGGGCCCGTGGTCCCCGGACGCGCAGCACGCGGGGCCGCCGTCGGCGCTGCTCGGGCACGTGCTGGAGCGGTGCGAGCCCAAGCCGGGGTTCCAGATCGGGCGGGTGGCGGTGGAGATCCTCGGCCCGGTGCCGCTGGCGCCGCTGACCGCGAAGGCGCGGCTGGTGCGGCCAGGGCGCAGCGTGGAGTTGCTGGAGGCGACGCTGGAGTCCGAGCGCGGGCCGGTGCTGCGGGCGAATGCCTGGCGGTTCAAGCTGGCCGAGCCGGAGCTGGAGCTGCCCGCCGAGTTCCTGCCCAGCGGCACCAGGCCGGGGCCGGAGCAGGCGCCGGAGCCGGAGCCGTTCCCGTCGACGCAGGCGGTCGGCTTCCACACCGGGATCGAATACCGCTTCGCACAGGGCTCGTTCGCGGAGCCGGGCCCCGCGGTGTGCTGGATCCGGCTGAAGTACCCCATCGTCGCGGGCACCACCCCGAGTCCGCTGGAGCGCACCCTGGCCGCCGCCGACTCCGGCAACGGGGTGAGCGCGGTCCTGGACTGGAACGCCTACCTGTTCATCAACACCGACCTCACCGTCACCCTGCACCGCCACCCGGCGGGCGAGTGGGTCTGCCTGGACGCCGTCACCCTCCCGCAGCGGCACGGCATCGGCCTCGCCGAATCCGCGCTCTTCGACGAGAAGGGCCCGCTGGGCCGCAGCACCCAGACCCTGTACCTCGGCCGCCGCTGACATCTCCGGCCGGGCGGAGGCTCACCGCTTCCCGCGGTACTCCCAGCGTCCGCGGAATTCGCCGGGCGCGGGCGGGGGGCCGGGCAGCTCCGGCCCGACGGACTCCATCCCGGCGACGAGCAGAGCCAGGGTGCGCCTGCGTAATTCGACGGTCCGCACCGGGTCGGGCAGGGTGACGGCCGAGCACGCCTCCAGCACCAGCCCCAGGTCGGACGCGGCGAAATCGCCGCGCAGCCGCCCGGCGTCGTGCGCCCGCCGCACCAGCTCGGTGGCGATCTCCCCGGCCCGCCACACGTCGGGCAGCAGCGCCGCGTCCGGCGCGAAGGTCCCCGCCAACCGCACCGTCAGCGAGTGCACGTCCGCCTCGACCACGGACTCCAGGAACCCGACCAACCCCGCCCACCCGTCGGCGACCTCGAGCGCGGCCGACCCGAGCGCGCAGTACGTCCGCAACCCCTCGTGGCAGAGCGTGCGCAGCAGCACCTCCTTGCTCGGGTAGCGCCGGTACAGCGCACTGATCCCGACCCCGGCCCGCTCGGCGACCGCCGAGATCGGCGCGCCGGGATCGGCGAGGAACACCGCCCGCGCGGCATCCAGGATGAGCCCGTCATTGCGCGCGGCCTGCGCCTTGCGCCCGGAGAGCGATTCGACCATGCCCGCAGATTACCACTTGAACGGAATGATCCATTCCGCTAACGTTGCAATGGAACAAACCATTCCGTTCCAGAGACGAGGCCCGCGATGATCCGCCCCTTCCGCATCGACATCCCCCAGTCCGACCTGGACGACCTGCACCACCGCCTGGCCCGCACCCGCTGGGCGGACCAGCTCCCGGAGTCCGGCGACACCTACGGCGTCCCCACCGACCGCGTCCGCCACCTGGTCGAGCAGTGGCAGCAGCTCGACTGGCGCGCCCTGGAGGCGAAGCTCAACGAGCACCCCCAGTTCAGCACCGAGATCGACGGCCAGAACATTCACTTCCTGCACCTGAAGAGCACGCGCGACACCGCGTTCCCGCTGCTCCTGCTGCACGGCTGGCCTGGCACCTTCGCCGAGTTCCTCGCCGTGGCGGCCCCGCTCACCGAGGCCGGGTACGACCTGGTGATCCCGTCCCTCCCCGGCTACGCCTTCTCCGGCCCCACCACCTCGACCGGCTGGAACGACCAGCGCACCGCCCGCGCGCTCGCCGAACTCATGGACCGCCTCGGCTACGCCCGCTTCGGCGTGGTCGGCAACGACCACGGGGCACAGATCGCGCCGGAGCTGAGCCGGGTGGCGCCGGTCTCGGGGGTGCACGTGTCGCAGGTGTACTCGTTCCCCTCCGGCGACCCGGCCGAGTTCGCCGACCTGACCGAGGACGAGCAGTCCGCACTCGCCACGCTCACCTGGTTCGCGGAGCACAAGATGAGCTTCAACACCCTGCACGCCCAGCAGCCGCAGACGCTGGCGCACGCCATCGTGGACTCACCCGCCGGGCTGGTGGGCTGGAACAGCCAGCTGCTCGGCCCGGACCTGGACGACGAATTCGTCCTCACCCACCTCGCGCTGCACTGGTTCTCCGGCAGCGCCGGCTCGGCCATCAGGCAGTACTTCGAGAACGCGCGGGCGCCGCGGCCGACCGAGCCGACCACGGTCCCGCTCGCGCTCTCCGGCTCGGCGGGCGACTTCCACGGCTTCCGCCGCTTCGCCGACCGCGACCACGGCGCCATCGTCTCCTGGCGGGTGCACGACGTCCCCACGCACTACCTGCACCACGCCGCGCCGGAGCTCGCCGCCCGCGAGATCAGCGAGTTCTTCGCCGAGTACCGCTAACCGCGGGCGGCGTCCGAGCTGCCGCTGCCGCGGGCGGAGATCTGCTGCACCGCCCAGCTGTTCCCGTCCGGGTCGTCGAAGAAGAAGAACCCGACATTGTCCAGCGGATCGGGAACCGCGCGCGGGTTCACCCCGACGATCTGGACGTCGGAGACCGCGACCCCGCGCTCCACCAGCTCGGCGTGCGCCGCGCGGACGTCGGGCACCACCAGCTGCAGCCCCTTGAGCGAGCCGGGCACCATCTCCGGCACCGCCCCGCTGCCGATCACGATCGAGCACCCCGAGCCGGGCGGCGTGAGCTGCACGATCCGGATCGGGGCGCCGTCCGGCGCCTGCCCCGTGGTGTCGTGGTCGATGTCGAACCCGACCCCTTCGGAGTAGAAACGCTTGGCCCGGTCGATATCGGACACCGGGACGACGACGACCTCGAGGGTCCACTTCACCGGCGGCACTCCCTTCACGCGATTGGTGCCGCCGACGCTACTGGAGCACCGCGTATGTTTCCGAGACTCCGGGCCATGTCCCGCCCGCGCCCCCACCGGTGTACTGGAAACACCTCCCGCTCAACCCCTTCCGAGCGGGACCGGACGAGGAGAAGGACATGCGAATCGCGGTTTTCGGAGCGACCGGGACGGTCGGCAGGTTGGTGGTCCAGCAGGGGCTGGAGCGTGACCACGAGATCACCGCCTTCACCCGCAACCCGGCGGGTGTCGGCGCCGCGCACCCGAGCCTGACGGTGGTCACCGGCGACGTGCTGGATGTGGAGTCGGTCCAGCGCGCGATCGCCGGGCAGGACGCGGTGATCGTCGCGCTCGGCAACGGCCGCAAGGGCGTCGTGCGCGCCGAGGGCACCCGCACGGTCATGGAGGCCATGCGCAGGACCGGGGTGAAACGGCTGGTCTGCCAGACCACGCTGGGCGCGGGCGACAGCAGGGCGAACCTGAACTTCCTCTGGAAGTACGTCATGTTCGGGCTGCTGCTCCGCCCCGCCTACGCCGACCACCAGCGCCAGGAGATGTACGTCCGGGAGGCGACCGACCTGCGCTGGACCCTGGTCCGGCCGAGCGCCTTCACCGACGGCCCCGCCACCGGCACCTTCCAGCGCGGGTTCGGGGCCGAGATGTCGGGGCTGGCGCTGAAGATCTCCAGGGCCGATATCGCCGGTTTCCTGCTGGACCAGGTCACCGACGAGACCTACCTGAACCGCGCCGTCGGGATCTCGGACTAGCCGAGCGCGTGGTTCGCCACGAAGCCCGCGCCCGGCGCGACCGCGTCCCTGACCCGGCACAGCCGGGCCCAGTCCTCGCCGTCGTAGAGCTTGCCCGACTCCACCCGGTTCTCCGCGAAGGTCGGGATCAGATTCGGCCGCGACCAAGCGGACATCGCCCTGACCGCGCCGAACGCCGCCGCCCGGCCGGCGACCGCGGCCTGCGGGGTCGGCGCCACCGCCATCGTGAGCAGGGCGAACTCGCCGGGCACGTGCGCGAGAGCGCCGCCGTCGACGGCGGGCCTGGCGAGCGCGCCGCCGAGGTGCCGCAGCTCGGCGAACATGAGCCCGTGGTCGACGCCGTCGCCGACCCTGGCGAGGAAGGCGTCGACGGCGGCGGCGTCCAGCGGGCCGAGCACGCTGTGGTCGCCGACGCAGGGGGTCGGGGCGGGCGGGTCCATGTGTTTGAAGAGCAGCTGGGCCGCCGGGATGCGGGCGAAGGTGTCCAGCTCCGGGGCGAGCGCGCGGAGCGGGGCGAGCACGGCGGCGGCGGTGTCGTCGTCGGCCAGCACGGCGCCGTCGATGATCACCAGGTCGCGGCCTGCGAGGAAGGGTGGCAGCTCGGGCAGCGGCGGGAAGCTCATGATCCGCAGCGCGGTGGTCGCGGACTCCGGCGCGGTGCGGCTCCACGCGGCGTAGGCGATGACCACCTCGGCGGCGCGGGCGCGGTCCCAGAGCAGCATGCCCGCGAAGACGTCGGCGTAGGGCAGCAGCTCGAACTCGACCGCCACCACGACGCCGAAGTTGCCGCCGCCGCCGCGCAGCGCCCAGAACAGCTCGGGGTGCTCGGTCGCGGTGGCCCGGACCAGGGTGCCGTCGTGCAGCACCACCTCGGCGGCGCGCACCGCGTTCGCCGCGACGCCGTGCTTGCGGGCGTAGAAGGAGAGCCCACCGCCGAGCAGGTAGCCGATCACCCCGACGTCGGGGGCGCTGCCGTGCGCCGCGGTCAGCCCGTGCGCGGCCGCGGCCTCGATCACCTGCTGCCACTGCGTGCCGCCGAGCACCCGCGCGACCCGGGCCTCCGGGTCGACGGTGACGCCGGTGAGCTCGGTGAGCCGGAGCAGCAGCACGTCGTCGAGCGGGCGCTCGCCGAGCGGGTTGGCGCCGTGCCCGGTGCTCTGCGGGGCCACCCGCAGCCCCGCCGCGGCGGCGGCGCGGACCAGCCCGGTGACCTCGTCGACGCTGCGCGGCAGCGCGACGGCGGCGGGGCGCAGGTCGACGGCGAGGTTCCACGGGGTGCGGGCGCGGTCGTACCCGGGCTCGCCGGGCAGGTGCAGCTCGCCGTGGCCGCGGAGCGAGTCGAGCGGGAGGGTGCTGGTCATGGTGGGGACCTTTCGATCGGTGCGATGCGGCCAACTCTCCGCCGCGCGCCGGTCGCGGGACATCCCGGCGCGCCGGGGAAAACCGACCCGTGGGTTCTGGTGGGTATCGCTCCCCAGAGTTCTGGGATGGCGCAGGTGGGAGCTCTGCCGCACACTGATTTCATGGCCAGAGGACTCACCGCCGCCCGCGTTCGACAGGATGTGGACGTCGTCGCGCGCGCCGGCCTCGACCTGGACACCTTCCTCGCGGAGGCCAGCGCCTCGGTGGCGCGGGCGGTGCCGTGGGTGAGCGCCTGCATCGCCACCCACGACCCGGTGACGCACATGCTCACCAGCGCCCGCAAATACGGCGACCTGCACGCCAGGAACAGCCACGACGTCGAGTTCGGGCTGATCGAGTACGGCACCGTCGAGCCGACCGCCTTCACCGAGCTGGCCCGCGCCGACGTCCCCGCGGCGGGCGTGCACCTGATGACCAACGGCGAGGTCGAGCGCTCCGGCCGGATGAGCACCTTCATGAAGCCGCGCTTCGGCTACGCCGACGAGGCCAGGCTCGCCTTCCGCGACGGCACCGAGGTGTGGGGCGCGATGGCGATCTTCCGCGGTGACGAGGACGCGCCCTTCGACGCCGCCGAGATCGAGTTCCTCGCCTCGCTCGCGGCGCCCTTCGCGCACGGGGTGCGCACCGGCATGCTGGCCCAGCTGGCCGAGGCGCGCCCGCCCGCCGCCGTCACCGGCCCCGCCGTGGTGATCGTCGGCGCGGACGACCGGATCGTGCAGATGAGCCTCGGCGCCGAGCAGCGCATCGCGGACCTGGACACCGGCGCCAACAGCGGCGACCCGCTCGCCCCGATCGGCGCGCTGATCGGCGCCGCCCGGCGCTACGGCCGCGGCGAGACCACCGTCCCGCCCCGGTGCAGGCTGCGCACCGGCTCCGGCATGTGGCTGGTGCTGCACGCGGGCCCGCTGACCACCCGCGACGGCAAGCAGGGCGAGGTGGTGATCACCATCGAGGAGGCGCGGCCGCCGGAGATCGTCGCCATCGTGGTGGCCGCCTACGGCCTCTCCCCGCGCGAGCGCGACGTGGTGCAGCTGGTGCTGCAGGGCGTCGACACCAAGGAGATCGCGGGCACGCTGCACCTCTCCACCTACACCGTGCAGGACCACCTGAAGTCGGTCTTCGACAAGGCCAATGTGCGGTCCCGCCGGGAGCTGATCTCCAAGGTGTACTTCGACCAGTACGTGCCGCGGATGGGTGCGGAGCTCTCGCCGACCGGGTGGTTCGTCGCCTAGTGCGCGTGCGCCACGTCCCACTCCGGGAACGGGTCGGCGTAGCGCCGCCACGCCTCCGGCCCGGCCAGGAATTCCGCGTCGGTGAGCAGGGCGCCGTCCAGTAGCCCGCGCAGCCGCCGGCGGTCGATCCGGATCCCGATCAGCACGAGCTCCTGCCCGGTCGGGTTGGTTCCGGCCGGTTCGAAGACCAGGTTCGGGCCCGCCTGCGACCAGTGGGCGACCAGCTCGGGGCGGCTCGCGATCCAGCAGAAGCCCTTGCTGCGCAGGATGCCCTCGAGCTGCTCCAGGGCAGCGGCGAGGCGGCCGGGGTGGAAGGGGCGGTCGGCGCGGTAGGTGAGGCTGCCGATGCCGTACTCCTCGGTCTCCGGGGTGTGCCCGCCCGCGAGCTCCTCGGCCCAGCCTTCGGTCTCGGCGGCGGCGATCGGGTCGTAGCGGCCGGTGTCGAGCACCTCGGCCAGGTCGACGGCGCCGTGCGTGGCGCGGATGAGCCGGGCGCGCGGGTTCAGCCTGCGCACGGTGGCCTCGACCGCGCCCGCCACGGCCGGGCTCACCAGGTCGGTCTTGCCGAGGACCAGGACGTCGGCGAACTCCACCTGGTCGACGAGCAGGTCGGCGATGCCGCGCTCGTCGCCGTCGGCGGCCTGCAGCTCGCGCGCCGCCAGCGAGTCGCCGCGGGTGACCTCGGTCAGGAAGGTGGAGGCGTCGACCACGGTGACCATGGTGTCCAGCCGGGCCAGCTCACCGAGGCGGAAGCCGTCGTCGAACTCCCACTCGAAGCTCGCCGCCACCGGCATGGGCTCGGAGATGCCGGTGGACTCGATCACCACCTGGTCGAAGCGGCCTGCCCGCGCCAGCTCGCCCACCGCGGTCACCAGGTCCTCACGCAGGGTGCAGCAGATGCAGCCGTTGGTCAGCTCGACCAGCTGCTCGTCGGTGCGGACCACGGCGGCGTCGATATTGATCTCGCTCATGTCGTTCACCACGACAGCGACGCGGCGGCCTTCGCGATTGGCCAGGATGTGGTTGAGCAGCGTCGTCTTGCCCGCGCCGAGGAAGCCGGAGAGGACGGTGACGGGAATGGTCATGCCTTAATGGTAACCGTTTTCATTAGTTGCCGTCCCGTAGGGTTCCATCCCGTGAACATGCTGCCCTTGCCCGGTGACGGGCAGACCCCGGTCCGCGTTCTCACCATCGCGGGCACCGACTCCGGCGGCGGCGCCGGGATCCAGGCCGACACCAGGACCATGGCGCTGTGCGGGGTGCACGCCTGCGTGGCGGTGGCCGCGGTGACGGTGCAGAACACGGTGGGGGTCAGCGGGTTCCACGAGATCCCGCCGGAGGTGGTCGCGGCGCAGGTGCGCACGGTGGTCGCCGATATCGGGGTCGGCGCGGCGAAGACCGGGATGCTCGCCTCCACCGCGATCATCGAGGCGGTGGCGGCGGTCTGCCGCGAGGTCGGGATCGGGCGGGACGCGGCGGTACCGCTGGTGGTCGACCCGGTCGCCGCCTCCATGCACGGCGACCCGCTGCTGCACGCCGAGGCGCTGGATGCCGTGCGGCACACGCTGATCCCGCTCGCCACCCTGGTCACCCCGAACCTCGACGAGGTGCGGCTGCTCACCGGCATCGAGGTGGTCGACGACGCCTCCGCCCGCGCGGCCGCCGAGGCGCTGCACGCGCTCGGGCCGCGCTGGGCGATCGTCAAGGGCGGGCACCTGCGCTCCTCGGCGATCAGCAAGGACCTGCTCTTCGACGGGGAGCGGTTCCACGAGTTCAGCGCGGCGCGGATCCCGACCGGGAACGACCACGGCGGTGGGGACACGCTGGCGGCCGCGGTCGCCTGCGCCCTGGCGCACGGGTACGGGGTGCCGGAGGCGGTGGAGTTCGGCAAGGAGTGGACCCGCCGCTGCCTGCAAGCGGCCTACGACCTCGGGGCCGGGCACGGGCCGGTGTCGCCGCTCTGGCGGCTGGGGGTTGCGCCCGGCGCGCCCGCCCGGGGCGAGCGCTGACGCGGCTCAGCCGCGTTCGACCGCGTGCGCCAGCGAAACCTCGAGATCCAGCACGATCCCGTGCAACCCCGACCCCGCCTCGACCAGCGATGTGACGATCGCGCCCAGGTAGGCGACGAACCGTTCGACCGGCATGGGCGCGGGCTCGGCGCGATCCGTCCCCAACCACCAGTCGGTGGCCGAGGCGACCGCCCCGAACACCGAGTAGTTGACCAGCTCCAGCCCGGAGACGTCGATCCCGGGATCGCCGACCACGGCGGCGACCAGCTCGGCCGCCCAGCGCGCGGAGCGCCGGGCCGAGCGCAGCGCGCGCTCGGACTCGCCCGCGTTCCTGGTGAAGTGGCTGTGCAGCAGGAACCGGAAGACGTTCGGGTGCTCGTCGACCACCAGCACGTACTCGGTGACGGAGCGCCCGATGAGCACGCGTACCGGGTCGGCGGTGAGGTCGGCGGCGTCGGCGATCCTGGTCCAGAGCAGCTCGCGCATCCGGTCAACGACGGCGTCGTAGAGGTCGGTCTTGTCCTCGAAGTGCCGGTACAGCTTGGGCTTGGCGGCGCCTGCCTCGCGGGCGATGTCGCCCATGCTGACGCCGGGGCCGAGCGCGTCCAGCGCGCGGATCGCCGCGTCCACGAACTCCTCGCGCATGCGCACCCGATGCGCCCGCCAGCGTTCGGTGCGGGCGTCGACCCGGGTGCTGCGCGTCATCCCCGCAGCCTAACTTTTTGCTGGTTCGGCACGGAAAGTGGCGGGACCGGAGCGGCCGGCGGCACCATGCGACCATGCATGATCACCACGCCGCCCCGCCCGCCGACATTTCCACCCGGGAGCACTGGGACACCTTCTACCGCGACCGCGACCAGGTCTGGAGCGGGAACCCGAACCCGATCCTGGTGCGCGAGGCCGGCGAGCTGACGCCGGGTACCGCGCTCGACCTCGGCTCCGGGGAGGGCGGTGACGCCATCTGGCTGGCCGGGCTTGGCTGGCGGGTGACGGCGGTCGACGTCTCCCAGGTCGCGCTGGACCGCGCCGCCGGGCACGCCGCCGCCGCGGGCGTCGGCGACCGCATCACCTGGGCCGCGCACGACCTGCACACCGACTTCCCCGCCGGGCAGTTCGACCTGGTCTCCGCGCAGTTCCTGCACTCCCAGGTGGCGCAGCCCGGTGAGCGCGACGCCATCCTGCGCAAGGCCGCCGCTGCCGTCGCCGTCGGCGGCGCCCTGGTGATCGGCTCGCACCAGGGGTGGCCGAGCTGGATGGACGAACCGCCCTTCGCGCACGAGTTCCCCACGCTGGAGCAGGTGCAGGAGGGGTTGGCGCTCGGCGACGACTGGCAGGTGGTGACCGCGGAGCTGATCGAGCGCGACGCCCCCGGCCCGGAGGGCCGGCCCGGTACTCGCGCGGACAGCGTCCTGCACGTGCGCCGCCTGCGCTGACCGTTCGCAGGAACCTCACAGCCGCACCCCAGCGGGGTGGCAGCGGCGGCCACGAGTCTCGACCCCATGACCGAGACCGTGACCGTCGCGCTGCCGGCGGACCGAACCGCGACCACGGAGCACCCGCCCGTCCTCGACGTGGTGATCCCCGTCTACAACGAAGAAGCCGACCTCGGCCGCTGCGTCCGCCGCCTGCACACCCACCTGCGCGCGGGCTTCCCCTTCCCGGCCCGCATCACCATCGCCGACAATGCCAGCACCGACGCCACCCTCGCGGTCGCCGAGGCGCTCGCGGGCGACCTGGACGGCGTCCGCGTCACCCACCTCGACCGCAAGGGCCGCGGCCGCGCCCTGCGCACGGTGTGGGAGAACTCCGACGCCCGCGTGGTCGCCTACATGGACGTCGACCTCTCCACCGACCTGAACGCCCTGCTCCCCCTGGTGGCCCCGCTGGTCTCCGGCCACTCCGACCTGGCCATCGGCACCCGGCTGGCCGGGGCGTCCCGGGTGGTGCGCGGCCTCCAGCGCGAGGTCATCTCCCGCTGCTACAACCTGATCCTGCGCACCTCGCTGCGCACCCGCTTCTCCGACGCCCAGTGCGGCTTCAAGGCCATGCGCACCGAGGTGGCGCGCAGGCTGCTGCCGCTGGTCGAGGACGGCGAGTGGTTCTTCGACACCGAGCTGCTTGTGCTCGCCGAGCGCGCCGGGCTGCGCATCCACGAGGTCCCGGTGGACTGGATCGACGACCCCGATTCCCGGGTCGACATCCTCGACACCGCCCGCAAGGACCTGCTCGGCGTCTGGCGCGTCGGCCGCGGCCTCGCCTCCGGCGCGCTCCCGGTCGAGGAGCTGCGCCGCGCCATCGGGCGCGAGCCGCTGGTGCCGGGGGTGCCGCTCGGCATGGTCGGCCAGCTGGTGCGGTTCGCCGTGATCGGCGTCCTCAGCACCGCCGCCTACCTGGTCCTCTACCTGCTGCTGCAGCCGGTGACCGGCCCGCAGGGCGCCAACTTCGCCGCCCTGCTGCTCACCGCCGTCGGCAATACCGCCGCCAACCGCGCCTGGACCTTCGGCGTCCGCGGCTCCACCGGCATGGCGGCGCACCAGTTCCAGGGGCTGCTGATCTTCGCGCTCGGCCTCGCGCTGACCAGCGGCTCGCTCTTCGCCCTGCACCACGGGGCGCCCGGCGCCCCGATCGCGCTCGAAGTCGTCGTCCTCGTGCTGGCCAACCTGCTCGCGACGCTCAGCAGGTTCGTCGGCCTGCGCTGGGTGTTCCGCCACGCGGGCGCCCGCCCGACCACCACCGGAGGAACCCTGTGACCGCCACCCTCGCCCCGCCCGTCGCCGCGCCACCGGTTCCGAAACGCGAACTCCGCTGGGAGCGGCCCGCACTGGGCGCGCTGCTGCTCGGCACCCTCGTCGCCTACCTGATCAACCTGAGCGCCAACGGCTGGGCCAACAGCTTCTACTCCGCGGCCGTGCAGGCCGGTTCGGAGTCGTGGACCGCGTTCTTCTTCGGCTCCTCGGATGCCGCCAACTCGATCACCGTGGACAAGCCGCCCGCCTCGCTGTGGCTGATGGAGCTCTCGGTGCGGCTGTTCGGGCTGCACAGCTGGAGCATTCTGGTGCCGCAGGTGCTGCTCGGGGTGGCCACGGTCGCGGTGGTGTACGCGGCGGTGCGCCGGGTGTTCGGGCCAGGTGCCGGGTTGATCGCGGGGCTCGTGCTCGCGGTGACGCCGGTGGCGGTGCTCATGTTCCGGTTCAACAATCCGGATGCGCTGCTGGTGTTCCTGATGGCGGCGGCCGCGTACGCCCTCGTGCGGGCGGTCGAGGACGGGCGGACCCGGTGGTTGGTGCTGTGCGGGGCGCTGATCGGGTTCGGCTTCCTGGCCAAGCAGTTGCAGGTGCTGCTCGTCGTGCCCGGGTTGGCTCTGGTCTACCTGTTCGCGGGGCCGCCGCGGCTCGGCAAGCGGGTGTTGCAGCTGTGCGCCGCGGGTGCGGCCATGGTGGTCGCGGCGGGGTGGTGGTTGCTCGCCGTCGAGTTGTGGCCCGCGGATTCGCGGCCGTGGATCGGTGGCTCGCAGAACAATTCGATCCTCGAGCTGACGCTCGGGTACAACGGGCTCGGCCGGTTGAACGGGGAAGAGACCGGCAGCGTCGGGCCCGGCGGGGAGCTGCCCGCCGGGGGGAACGGGATGTGGGGCAGTACCGGGCTCGGGCGGATGTTCGAGGCGGCGCAGGGTGGGCAGATCGCCTGGCTCGTTCCGGCCGCCCTGGTGGCGCTGGTCTTCGGGGTGGTGTTGCGCGGCAGGGCCGCTCGCGGTGATCGACAGCGTGCCTCGCTGCTGCTGTGGGGGAGCTGGTTGTTGGTTACCGGGCTGGTGTTCAGCTTCATGGCCGGGATCTTCCACCAGTACTACACGGTGGCGCTGGCGCCCGCGGTTGCCGCGCTGGCCGGGATCGGGGCGGTTCTGGCCTGGCGCAACCGTTCTCGGCGGTGGGTCCGGTTCGCGACCGCGCTCACTCTCGCGCTGACCACCGCGACCGCGTGGATGCTGCTCTCCCGCAGTGCCGAGTTCCTGCCCTGGCTGCGCTGGGCCGTGCTCGCCGCCGGTGCCGCCGCGACCCTGCTCGCGCTCGCCGCCCTCCCCCGCCGCGCCGCCGTCGCCGCCGCCCTGCTCGCCGCCTTCGTCGCGCTCGCCGGGCCGGTCGCCTACAGCGTGCAGACGATCGGGTCCGCGCACACGGGTTCGATCCCCTCGGCCGGGCCGAATGTCGGCCGCGGGATGGGCGGGCCGGGTGGACCCGGTGGCATGCGCGACGGGCGGGACGGTGGCGTCCCGGGTGCCATGCCCGACGGTGCGACCCTCGGCGTGGCGCCGGATGGGACCTCCCCGGGCGGCACCTTCCCAGGCGGCACCTCCCCGGACGGCACCTTCCCAGGCGGCACCTCCCCGGGCGGCACCTTCCCAGGCGGCACTGCACCGGGTGGCACCGCACCGGGTGGCACCGCAGGCGGAACGCCGCCCAGCGGGACGGCCCCCGGCACCGTGACCGGCGGACCGGGGGCAACCGGCACCGACGGCACCCGCCCGGACGGCGGCGGCATGATGGGCGGCCTCCTTGGCAGCTCCGCCCCAACCCAGCAGGTCGTCGCCCTCCTGGAGAGCGACGCCGACACCTACACCTGGGCCGCCGCCGCGGTCGGCTCGAACAGCGCCGCGGGCTTCCAGCTCGCCACCGAACTCCCGGTCATGCCCATCGGCGGCTTCAACGGCAGCGACCCCTCCCCCACGCTGGAACAGTTCCAGCAGTACGTCCGCGACGGCGAGATCCACTACTTCATCGGCGGCAGCCGGGGCGGCCCCGGCGGCTCCACCACCTCGGCCAGCTCCCGGATCGCCACCTGGGTGGAGCAGAACTTCACCGCCACCGAGGTCGACGGAGTCACCCTCTACGACCTCACCGCGAGCAAGTAGTACGCGAACACCGACCGGCGCGAGCAGCCCCACCGCTCGCGCCGGTCCCGCGGCCCCGGACGATGGACCTGCACGCCCGTCCCCATCCGTCCCCAGGAGAGCCAGTGACCCCCTACCTCTTCCTCGCAGGCGCGATTATCGCCGAGGTCTTCGCCACCAGCCTGCTCGGCAGCACCGAGGGGTTCACCCGGCTCTGGCCGACGGTGGCGGTGCTGACCGGGTACGGGATCGCGTTCGCCATGCTCTCCCAGGCCATCGCGCGGGACATGCAGGTGGGGATCGCGTACGCGCTGTGGTCGGGGGTGGGCACGATCCTGATCGTCGGGATCGGCATCCTGTTCCTGAAGGAGCCGCTCACGGCGGCGAAGATCGCGGGCGTTGCGCTGGTGGTGGCGGGCGTCGTGGTCCTCAATCTGGCCGGGACGCACTGAGGTAGTCGGCGCCGCCGATGTAGACGGTGTGGCCGTCGGGGTGCTCGGCGCGCAGCGCGGCGGCGACGGCGGCGCCGAACTCCGCGACGGTGGGCAGCGGCCCGCCCGCGCGCCGGGTGGCGACGGCGTCCGGGTCGCGGCGTTCGAGCAGCCGCACGATGATGGTGCCGTCGATCATGTCCCCGGAGACCACGGTGAACCCGACCCCGCGCGCGGCGAACCGCGGAATCAGCGCACGCAGCGCGTCCTCTCCCGCCCGTTTGCTCGCCGCGACCGGCGCGTAGTCCGCAGGCAGCGGTCGCCCGCTGCGCGCGAAGTGCGCCTGGTGGCTGGTCACGAAGACGATCCGGGACCCCGCGGGCATGAGCGGCAGCGCCGCGGTGGCCAGGTGCACCTGCGCATCCCGGTTGAGCCGCATGGCGTAGCCCGGATCGGCGCCGCGCTCCATCCCGCCGGAGGCATTCAGCACCAGCCCGTCCAGCCGCCCGACCCGCGCGAGCAGCGCGTCGACCGCGGCGGGGTCGGCCAGATCGGCCCCCTCGGCCGCCGCGCTGCCGCCCGCGGCGCAGATCTCGGCCACCACGGCCTCCGCGCGCTTCCGCTTCTCCCGGTAGTTCACCAGCACATGCGCCCCGCTCCGGCCGACCTGCCGCGCGGTCTCCGCGCCGATTCCCCTGGACGCCCCGGTCACCAGCACCACGCGCTCCGTCATCGCCACCCTCCACACTTCGGATTTCGAAGCAACTATGGTGCTTCGAAATGCGAAGCGCAAACCACGCCGCCATCCTGGCCGCCATCGACCTGCTCGGTCAGCGCTGGATGCTGCGCGTGCTGTGGGAGCTGGAGCCGGGCCCGCTCGGCTTCCTGGAGCTGCGCAGACGCATGGGGAACTGCTCGTCGAGCGTGCTCTCCACCCGGCTGCAGCAGCTGCAGGCCGCGGGGCTGGTGGACAAGCACGGGACGCGCGGCAGCTACGAGCTCACGCCCGCGACCGGGCGGCGGCTCGCCGAGGCGCTGCAGCCGGTGTGGGACTGGGCCGAGAAAGAGGGCTGATCAGCCGAGCACCCACTGCGGCTCGGCGGCGGGGCGGTACTCGCCGCTGACGTCGCCGACCAGCCCCGGCTCGACGGTCAGCTTGCGGCACTCGGTGAAGTCCAGCTCGGAGAGCCGGGTCCAGATGATGTCGGGGCTGAACGAGGACTCGTAGGCGTAGACCCCGCGGTCCAGGTCGGCGAGGGTGCGCCAGATGGTGGCCGCGATGTTGGGGCGCGCCGGGTCCGGCTCGCCGAACGGCTGCGCGGCATTGCGCATGACGCTGAGCAGCGCGGCGTAGGCGCGGCCGGGGGTGCCCGCGGGGGGCAGTCGGTCCAGGTAGTACCCGGCCCGGACGAAGCGGTCGGCCGCCTCGGTGGTGCCGGGCAGCGGCAGGTCGCCGCCGAAGCCCGCGTAGCGCCGGCGCAGCTCGAGCTGCTGGTCGAAGGGCGGCGAGTTGGTCATCACGGTGTAGGCGCGGTCGTGGTGCAGCACCGGCTTGCCGTCCAGGTGCTCGATGACGAGCGAGTCGCCGCTCGCGTCGTCCAGCGCGAGGTGCACGGTGCCGAGCCGCCCTGACCGCGGCTCGACCAGCGGCACCACCTGCATGGGCTCCTCCGCCAGCAGCCGCACGCACTCGGCGACCGTGGCGCAGCGGTCGAGGAAGTACTGCGCCCAGAGCGAGACCGCGAGCGCGGGCAAATCCGGGGCACGCTCGCCGAAGTCGGACTCGGCCAGCCAGAGCACGTGCGCGCCGAGCCCGCGCTCATTGATCCCGTCGGTGCTCGCGCCGTCCCACACGGTGGCGACCACGCTGCCGTAGGTCGCCGTCCACCGCAGCGGATTCGGGTCGCTACCGTGCCCGATGCGGGCTACGCCCCGGGGAAGCGCCCAGAGGTTGGTGTCCATCTCCTCGGGCCAGTCCATATTCCGCCCGACCAGTGCGCCCTGCTCGCTCGCCGTCCACAACGCCCGTGTGCACATGCGCTCTCCTCGCGCTCGGCTACCGCTGAGTTACCAGGAGGGCATGGTACCGCCGATCAGCCGTGTGGCGAGGTACGTAGCCTGGCGAACACCGGGACTCGGTCAGAAGTCGAGGTACCGCGCCACCTGCCGTAGCAGGTCGTCGTCGACCGGCACCCGGTGCGCGAGTTTGTTTCGCAGCCGGGAGAAGGTCTGCAGCCTGGCCCGCTGTGACCGGCCGAGGTCGACGCGGCCCTGGTCCACCAGCCACCGGAGGGTACCGATCTCGATGACCTCGGCGCTGTCGATGACATCGACCAGCCCCGCAGCCCCGATCCGGCCGCGGATCGCCTTCTCGAAGTAGGCACGCTCGTCGTCCACGTGCGGGATCAGCGTCCGATTGTGGGCGAGCCACACGCGCTGATCAATCTCTGCCTGCCCGAGGTCCGCGGGCGCGCGGCGGACGGTGTGGCCCCACCGATTCACCCGCCCGGAACGCCAGCCGTCCTCGACGTCGGCGGGTGGAACCGCCGTCGAACGCACTCGACGATCGAGTGTGGGTTCAGGGGCACCGTTCCCGCTCGCCGTGCGTCCGTTGCACCGGAAGCGCGCGAGCGAGTTCGCGAGCCCCGCGGTCGTCCGGTCCCAGTCATCGACCAGGAAATCGATGCAGGACAGATCCCACGCGGCCAGTTCGGCGATGACGGCTGCGGCGACCGGTCCCAGCTCGGCGGTTCCGCTCGTGGCGGCGAGGTGCGTCTCGGTATCCAGCCGGTCCACTACACCCCACCACCAGCGCACCGTAGTCGTCAGCCGGTCCACCCGGTCCAGAGCCGACCGCGAGAGTTCGGCGAGCGACACCCCGACCAGTAGCTTCGGACGCTGCCGCTCGGGCAGCCCGCAGGCGATGACCTGAGCGGGCCACCGATCGACGACGGTGCCCACATCGGCATGCGCCCAGCCGGGCAACAGCACGCACATACCGTGCCACGGCTCCCACCGTGCCACCGTGTCCCACTCCTCGTAGTGACGGTCCGCCACCGGATCGGCGCCGAAGGTCGAGAGCACCCGGCTCGGGAACGGCGCGGCGGTCTCCGCGCAGAACGCGGCGCGCGGAATCTCCGCCTCCAGATCGAGCAACACCGCGTCGGCCAGCCCGCTGCGCACGGCCGCGTCCGGGAAGACAACGACGACGGACTTGCCCGCGACGGTATCGGCGGCCACCGCGCGAACGAAGCGCGCGGGTCCCGGCAACCTCAGGTACTCCCGGAAGTCGTCGTCAGGCATCGGCACGGCGTAGCGCGCGGTACACCACGGGGTCGATCGCATACTCCCCGTCCCGCTCGGCAAGCACCTCGATGACCTCCAGCCGCTGCGCGACCCGCTGAACCTCCTGCACCGGGCGTTCGAGGACCGCGGCGACGACCTCGATGCGGGCCCGGGCGTCGTCCCCGAGCTGCGCCCAGTGACTGAGAACGGTTCGCTGGTCGTCGCGTACCCCCACATCCCGCAGGAACTCCTCCGCGCGGTCGCGGCTCTCGGGGAAATCGGCGAGGATGTCGCACACCTGAGCATGGCTGAGGTCGGTCGAGGAGACCTCGACGACGGCGCGCTCGACCAGCTGCGGCCAGCCGCTGGAGACCCCAAGCAGCTTCTTGCGCTCGGTCGGGGTGTTGAGCGGATTGTCGTGCCACGCCCGGATGGCATCGCCCGACCACCGTTCCAGCCGGATCGACGTGAACCGCGGCCCGGATCCGCTGAGCGACTGGGCCGCGGTGACCCCGTCGGCACCGAAGACTGCGATCAGGTGCCCGCGCCTGCGCTTGGCCAAGCCGCGCAACCCGGCGGCGAGCCTGCAGGCCGATGCTTGATCGGCGCCCGAGGCGTCGATGACGAGCGCGCGCGGAGCACTGGTGCCCGTGCCCGCGAATCGGAAAGCCTCAATCAGGGCGGGCACGTCCGGCGGTACCCCCTGCTGCACCGTCAGGTCGACGTTCCGCTCGCCCGCGACAGCGCGCAACACGGTGTGCACGTCCCCGATGCCGAGCGCGGCGCTGCCGACGACCACGAAGTTCGACGAGTCGTACTTATGGCTTACCGGGAGGAGCAGGCCGAGGTCGTGCTCACTGAGCGGACTCCGAATCGTCCCCGTCGCGCTCTGCTGCACCGTTCTCCGGGTCGAGCGCGGGTTGTACTCGTGTGGCAGCTCGAACTGCCTGCTCTCCTCGAGTTCGGTGATCAACTGGATCTTGCTGCCCAGCATCGTCACGATGTTCGGCGACCGGACCATGTAGCACTGCTCCGCGGTGCGGATCAGGACGCCGAGCCCCACCAGTTCGTCCAGGTAGACGGCGAACTGGGCGCTGGTGAGGTCGGCGAAACCAGCCTCCCAGTACAACTCGCACCAGATCCGGATCTCGCTCGCGGAGTAGTGGCTGCGGAAGCGGTCGTCCATGCTGATCGCGGCGACGGTGAGCGCGATGACCCGGTAGCGGATATCCAGATCGATTGTCAGTCGCAGCTTCTCGGCGATCCGGTCGCGGGTGGCCTTGCTCTTCGTCACCACATCCACATCGGAGTCCTGGATGACGATCAACGGCTCGCCTCGGCGCGGTGCCCTCGACTGCAGGTGCTTGATCAGGTCGGTGCAGACAATCTGGATCAGGCCTGCCTGCAGGTTGGTGAAGGCGAGCAGACGCCAGACCGACTCCGCGTTCTGGAAGCGGTAGCCGAGCGCCTCGAGCGGCCGGACCACGAGGTCGCGCGCGGGCGCCGCTTCGAGGGGGCCGATGAGGATGTCCCGGCCGCCGTGCGCGAGCGGGGTATTGGACACGTTCTGCAGGCGCTGCACCTTGTGCAAACCGGCGAAGACCGGCTTGAACCGGCCTTCGGAGTCGTCGAAGAGGCGCTTGAGCGGTCCGATATTGGCGAACTGCGAGGTCGATTCCTTGTCCAGGAAAGCATCTGCTTCATCGAGCAGCACCAGCAGTCGGCGGGTTTCCTTGCCCCTCAGCCAATCGCGGATCTCGCGAACCACGCGATCGGCCTGTCGCACCCCGGAGAGCCCCTTCGGGACGATGCCACCGGCCGCCCGCAGCTCCTCGAAGAGCACCGGCCACAGCTTCGCCGACTCCGCCCATGTGCCGATGCCGTGCGAATTGAGGTCGATGAACACGGCGTGCTGATCGGGTACCGCGCTGAAGTCGCGTTGCAGCTTCCGCAGCAGTGCCGATTTGCCCAGCTGCCTGCCGCCGTAGACGAAGAGGCTCCCGTCCCGCGCCTCCAACATCTTCAGCTCTTCGGCGCGGCCGACGAACACCTCGTCCGGCACATTCCCCGCCACCACGGTGTAGTGTCCGAAGCAGGTGAACGGGAGCGTCAACTGCTGTACCGCTCGGAACGACTGCGGATACCGGGAGGCGACGAAGACTGCCACCGCGTGATCGATGACGATGGCGCTGATTTGTTTCGTCCGGCACGTTGCCAGGCACTGGTCGCGCTGCTCACGCGTGAGCACCCCGTCGAACAGCACCAGGTTCGGCCCGTTTCCCGCGGGGAACGCGGAGGTCAGCGTCTGCTTGAGCTGCGTCGCGTCAGCGGTGACGGCGACCGAGTAGCGCGTCGCCTGACTGCCGAGACCGGGCACCAGCGACCCGTCGATCGGCGTGGCGGCGAGCTTATAGAGACGGTAGTGCCGCACTCCGCGCGCCGTGCAGTCGTTCAGGTCGCCACGCACGTCGATGCCGAGCGCGCGCAGGATCGAGTTGATCGTCTGTGTGGCCAGCTTGCCGGACCGCACGTTCAGTGTGCGCAGACGGTTCCAGCCCTCGAGCCTGTCGAGATCACTCTTCGCGATCGGCTTGCGGATGCCGTGCTCGGTGAGCTGGGCGACGACGTCCTTGATTCCGGCGGCCCGGTCGTGCTCGATGCGTTCGAGCGCGGCCGTGAACGCGTCGAAGACATGCGCACCGGCGGCATCGTCACGATCGCCGATCGGCGGCAAAGGCTGATCGATCCTGGCCAGTGCCAGGAGTTCGTTCGCCCCGATGAAATCCTCGTTCGCGATCAGCGCCGCTATTCGCTTCCGCTCCTCCGCGCCCTGAACCACCTCCGCCGCGTCGGCGGTGAGCCGCCGCGCGATTCCACTCCGGTGGTCGGCCAGCTCGTTCCGCATCTGTTGCAGCGACTCCAGCTCGAGGTCGAACCGGTCTCCGCTGTAGTTCTCCGGCGTCACCAGCCGCGCTTCGAAATCCGAGAACGTCTCCTGGGACGTGTCGTCGACGTAGGTGCGGCCGAGGTCGGCGCGCAGCGCCGTTACCTCTCTGGTGAGCCGGTGCCCCCAGTCGATCCGGCACGCGGCGAACTGGTCCGCCAGCTCGGGGCTGCGTACCGCGAGCACGCCCGCGCTGAACAGGTCGCCCCGGCCCGCGTAGGCCTGGAACAACTCGGCGTCGGGCGCGGGCTCCCGCAGCGCCGCGACCACCTGCTCCGCGTCGCACCCCGCCAGCACCGGCAAACCGGCAGGCCCGCGCTCGGCAGAAGTTACCGGCAACGCCGCCTGCACCAGCAGGTCAGCGGTGGTCAGGACGCCCTCCGGCGAGGCCGGTGCCAGGATCCACTCGACCAGTCTGCCGAGCGCGAGCTCGCCGACGCTGCCTCCATCCGCACCGGTTCGCACCGCCCGAGCGGCGAGGACCAGTTTCCGGCCGGACTCCTGCGCGGCGCCGGGCCGGCTGTCCCTTGCTGCCCGCAGCTCTGCTTCGAGCGCCTCGTTGACGCAGAGGTACACATCCTCGATGCTCCGGACCAAGGCACTTCGCGCCCACGCCACGATCTTCGCACGCAGCTGCTGCGGCGAGCTGACTCGCGCGTCGACCTCCTCGATCAGGTCGTCCGCGTTGCCGATCCGGGCCAGGGCACCGGCGAGGGCGGCGCGGCGGGCCTCGCCGCCGCTCGCCATCACCACCGCCTCCAGCGCGGCCCCCAGCGCTTCGGAGCTCCAGAGCAGGACTTTGAGAACCTTATCGGCCCTCGGGTATCCGATTTGTCGGTTCTCGAGCAGGGTTCGCAGAGCGCGGGCCCGCTCGCGTGCATCGTCGTCGGCAGAGTCGACGAGCCCGCGAACGCCGACGACATGCTGGTAATGCCGATCGCACGCATGGATCGACTCGTCGACCAGGTCCTTCCAGGACGGTGCCGGATTCGCCTGCCTGACCACCGACTCGAGCTCGGATCGGGGCACCCAACCGGCGAGCAGCGCTGCCCGCAGCGCGGCGGCGAGCGCGACGGCAGCGAAGCCTGCGGAGGAGAATTCGCCGTCCGGCAGACTGGTCAGGGCCACCAGGGCCTCGGACGAATCGATGCTGCCCGGGCCCGAGTTGAAAGCCATCGCGGCCAGCTCGAAGGCCGCCACATCGAGGGGCGGCAGGCCACCTGCTTGGGCGATCAGCCAGGCGGCCGCGAAGTTCCCTGTCCCCACATGCCGCGCCAGCTCGGCATCGAGCACATCGGCCGGTGCAACGCTGTCTGTTCTCGATGAAGCGATCTCGTCGGCCGGACCGTCCTGGTCGTCGCCTTCGACGGGCTGAGGTTCCGGGGCGAGGTCCGCGCGCACCTCGGCGACCTCCGGGGTGTCGAATTCGGCGGGGGGTGGCGCCAGGTCGTCGAGTTCCGCCACCGCCGCGGTCTCCACGTCGGCCACGGGTGCCTCCGCTGGTGCGGGCGGCTCGATGCCGAGTTCCGCTTCGAGCGCCTGGATCTCGGTGGTGGCCCGCTCGTGCGCGTTCCGATAGAACTCGTCACCGATCAGCGGCTCGAATCCGCGCGCCGCGCCACGCAGGTTCTCCAGCCGTTCCCACTGCTGGGCTCGACGCTCCGTCGCCGCCGCCAACTCCGCCTCCCGCGCCGCCGCAGTACGGACGGCGTGATCCATCGCTTCGAATCCGGCGATCCCCTCGCTCCCCTCCACCTCGCGCAGCGTGGCGGCGACCGCCTCTACCGCCGCGTTCCAGGACTGGAGTTCGGCGAGTGAGAGCTCGAGCGGCATGCCGTCGCGCACGCGGCCGGCCATGGCGGTCAGGTGCGCCGCGAACTCGGACGCTGTGGCCCGGAGAACCTCGATCTGCTCGGAGAGTTCGGCTGCGGTGGCGGGTGGATCCGCGACCTCCCCGCTCGGCGCTTCGCGCAGGCGACGGAGATGGTCGACGAACTCGTCAACGGAGATATTGCCCTGCCGCGCGGCGAGAAACAGCACTGACTGTTCGCCGACGCTGTGCGCGATCGCCGCCCCCTCGACCGAGCGCGTCTCCATCTCGGACGCGTACAACTGCGGAAGGCCGTTCAGCAACCGGTCGGACTGCCCCGGAATCTTCAGCCACTGCCGGAAGCCACGGACATCTATGGTGGCGCCGCGCGGCCGGTGGCCCGTGACCCGGATCGTTTCGCGTAACTTCTCGCTCGACAACAGGAGTGCTTCGATCTCCGCGTCGGACAGGTGCAACAGGCACTGCCGGACTATCGAACTCTGCATCCGGCGAACATCCCACGCCGGGACACCGGTTCCCATCGTGTGTTCGAACGACTACCGAACTATTCCGTCCGCAAGGAAAATAGGGGGCTATCCGTGCAGCGCGGTATGCAGCGTGGCGGCCCACTGCTGCACGATCAATTTCCGCCGCACCGAGTCGTCGGTGAGCACGTCGGCCAAGCCCAGCCCGCGGGCCAGGTCCAGCGTGGCCTGGACCAGGTGGTGCGCCACCGGGTCGGAGTCGTCGATCTCGAGCGCCTCGACGGCGCGCCGGTGCACCGCCCGGCCGAACTTGGCCTCCAGCGGGACGATGCGCTCGCTCAGCGCCGGGTCGGCGGCGGCGTGCGTCCACACCTGGAGCGCCGCCTTGAAGAGCGGGCTGGTGTAGGACTCGACCAGCCCGGAGACGACCGCCTCGGTGCGGGCGGGGCCGGAGGTGGCGGCGAGCGTCGCCGCCTCCGCTCTGGCCTGGCCGTCGCGCACGTCGAACATGTACTCCAGCGCGGCGGTGATCAGGTCCTCGCGGGTCGGGAAGTGGTGCTGGGCGGCTCCGCGCGAGACCCCGGCGCGCTCCGCGACCACCGCGACCGTGGCTGCGGCCCACCCGAATTCGGCGAGACAGTCGATGGTCGCCTCGAGCAAACGCTGCCGGGTGGCGCGGCTGCGGTCCTGCTTGGGTTCGTGCGGAGTCACCATGCGCTCATTCTGCCCAGGAGGGCGGGCGGCGCTGTAGGAAGGCGGTCATCCCCTCGCGCACCTCGGCGGTGCCGAAGAAGCTCGCCGAACGCTCCGCGAGCTCCTCCGCCGTGCTGTCGAAACCGGCCAGGATATCGGCATTGACCAGGCGTTTCGCCTCGGCCAGGCCCTGCGGCGCTCCCTTGCGCAGCTCGGCGAGCAACCGGGCGATCTCGGCGGCCGGATCCTCGGCGGCTACGGTCACCAACCCGATCGCGGCCGCGACCTCCGGACCGAACTTTTCACCGGTCAGGTAGTAGCGGCTCGCGGCGCGCCGATCCAGCCGGGGCAGCAGGGTCAGCGAGATCATGAACGGCGCCAACCCGATTCGCACCTCGGTGAGCGCGAAGCTGCTGGCAGGCCCGGCCACGACGAGGTCGCAGCCCGCCACGATTCCCATGCCGCCCGCGCGGACGTTCCCGTCGATCCGGGCCAGCACCGGCTTGGGGATCTCGACCAGCCTGCGCAGCACCCCGATCATGCTGCGGGTGCGCTGGTCCGCCGCGACCGCCGGGTCGGCATCGCTCGCCTCGCTCAGATCCGCACCGGCGCAGAAGGTGTTGCCGGTGTGGGTGAGCACGATGCCGCGCACCGCCTCGTCCGTGGCGGCGGCGTCCAGCCCGGCCAGCAGCTCGGCGACGAGCCTGCTGGAGAGCGCGTTCCGGTTGTGCGGCGAGTCGAGGGTGACCGTGGCGAAGCCGGCGCTCACCTCGTACCGCACCAGCGGCTCGGCCATCAGTACGACTTCGGCAGGCCCAGCGAGTGCTGGGCGACGAAGTTGAGCACCATCTCCCGGCTCACCGGCGCGATCCGCGCGATCCTGGCCGCGGCCAGCATGGAGGCGAGCCCGACCTCCCTGGTGAGCCCGGAGCCGCCGTGCGTCTGCACCGCCTGGTCCAGCGCCTTGATGCTGGCCTCGCCCGCGGCGTACTTGGCCATGTTGGCGGCCTCGGCGGCGCCCATCTCGTCGCCGGTGTCGTAGAGCACGGCGGCCTTCTGCATCATGAGCTTGGCCAGCTCGACCTCGACCTTGGCCTGCGCCAGCGGGTGCGCGATGCCCTGGTGCGCGCCGATCGGGGTCTTCCACACGGTGCGCTCGCGGGCGTACTCGACGGCCCGGTCCAGCGCGTAGCGGCCCATGCCGACGGCCATCGCGGCGCCCATGATGCGCTCCGGGTTGAGCCCGGCGAAGAGCTGCATCAGCGCGGCGTCCTCGCTGCCGACCAGCGCGTTCGCGGGCAGCCGGACATCGTCGAGGAAGAGCGTGAACTGGGTGTCCGGCTCGATGATGTCCATCTGCTGCGCGGTCTTCTGGAAACCGGGGGCGTCGGTGGGGACGATGAAGAGCGCGGGCTTGAGCTTGCCGGTCTTGTGGTCTTCGGTGCGGGCCACGATGAGCACCGCCTCGGCCTGGTCCACGCCGGAGATGTAGACCTTGCGGCCGTTCAGGATCCAGTCCTCGCCGTCCCGGCGGGCGGTGGTGGTGATCTGGTGCGAGTTGGAGCCCGCGTCCGGCTCGGTGATGCCGAAGACCATCTTCGCCGAGCCGTCGGCGAGCTTGGTCAGCCACTCGCGCTTCTGCCCCTCGGTGCCGTACCGGGTGATGATGGTGCCGCAGATGGCGGGCGAGACCACCATGAGCAGCAGCCCGGCGCCCTGCGCGGCGAGCTCCTCCATCACCAGCGCGAGCTCGTACATGCCCGCGCCGCCGCCGCCGTACTCCTCGGGCAGGTTCACCCCGAGAAAGCCGAGCTTGCCCGCCTCGTCCCAGAGTTCGTGCAGCGGTTCGTGGTTGCGCGCCCTGGGCAGCACGTAGTCCAGGTAGGAGTACTTGGCCGCGAGCGCCGCGACGGCCTCGCGCAGCGACTTCTGCTCGTCGGTTTCGATGAAACTCATGCGTTCTCCTCGGATTCCGCGGGGTCGACCACCGCGAGGACGGTGCCGACGTCGACCTGGTCGCCGACGCCGACGTGCACGGCGCTGAGTACGCCGTCGGCGGGGGCCGCGATGGTGTGCTCCATCTTCATGGCCTCCAGCCAGAGAATCGGGGTGCCCGCGGTGACCGCGGCGCCCACCTCGGCGCCGAGCCGGATCACGGTGCCGGGCATGGGCGCGAGCAGGGACCCGGTGGCCACCTGGTCGGCCGGGTCGGTGAAGCGCGGCAGCTTGCGCAGCGCCACCGGGCCGAGCGGGGAGTCCACCGCGACCAGGTCGCCGTACCTGGCGATGGCGAACTGCCTGCGCACCGGCCCGCGCTCGCCCGGCACCGCGAGCACCACCCGCTCCGGGGTGGCTTCGAGCACCGCGAGCCCGTCGTGGCCGTCCACCGCGGTCACCCCGCGGGTGACCCGGTAGCCGACCTCGTGCACGGTGCCGTCCCTGCCCTCGAACCGCTTGACGGTGGACTGCGAGGGCAGGTTCCGCCAGCCGCTCGGCAGCCCGGGGACCGCCCGCGCGGCCGCGCGGTTGGCGGCGGCGTCGGCCAGCGCGGCGGCGACGGCGGAGAGCTCGGTGCCGTCGGCGTCGGTCAGCGGCGCGGCGAGTTCGGCGAGGCCGTGCGTGGCGAAGAAGGCGGTGTCGGTGTCGCCCGCCAGGAAGGCGGGGTGCCGCAGCACCCGGACCAGCAGGTCGCGGTTGGTCACCAGGCCGTGGATCTCCGCGCGCTGCAACGCGTTCGCGAGCAGCCGGGCGGCCTCGGCGCGGGTCTCGCCGACCGAGATGACCTTGGCCAGCATGGGGTCGTAGTGCACGCCGACCACCGAGCCGTCGACCACGCCGGTGTCCAGCCGGATGCCGGAGCGCGCGGGCAGGTCGAACTCGGCGAGCACGCCGGGCACGGCGATCCGGTGCACGGTTCCGCTCTGCGGCTGCCAGTCCTGCGCCGGGTCCTCGGCGTAGAGCCTGACCTCGATGGCGTGGCCGCGCTGCGCGGGCGGCTCGGCGGGCAGCCGCGCGCCGTCGGCGATCTCCAGCTGCCACCGGACCAGGTCGAGCCCGGTGGTGCACTCGGTGACCGGGTGCTCCACCTGGAGCCGGGTGTTCATCTCCAGGAAGAAGAAGTCGCCGCGCTCGTCGGCCAGGAACTCGACGGTGCCCGCGCCGGTGTAGCCGATCGCCTCGGCGGCCAGCCGAGCCGCCTCGAAGAGCCGCTCCCGCATCCCGTCCACCCGCTCGACCAGCGGCGACGGCGCCTCCTCGACCACCTTCTGGTGCCTGCGCTGGATCGAGCACTCGCGCTCGCCGACGGCCCAGACGGTGCCGTGCGTGTCGGCCAGCACCTGCACCTCGATGTGCCTGCCGGTCTCCAGGTAGCGCTCGCAGAAGACGGTGGGGTCGCCGAAGGCGGACTGCGCCTCCCGGCGCGCCCCCGCCAGCTGCGGCTCCAGCTCCGAGAGTTCCCGGACCACCCGCATGCCGCGGCCGCCGCCGCCCGCCGACGCCTTGATCAGCACCGGCAGCATCTCGGCGGTGACCTGCGCCGGGTCCAGCTCGGCGAGGACCGGGACCCCGGCGGCGTCCATCATCTTCTTGGCCGCGACCTTGGAGCCCATCTGCTCGATCGACCCGACCGGCGGGCCGATCCAGGTGAGCCCGGCCTGCTCGACCGCGCGGGCGAATTCGGCGTTCTCAGAGAGGAAGCCGTAGCCGGGGTGCACCGCGTCGGCGCCCGCGGCGAGCGCGGCCTCGATGATCAGGTCACCGCGCAGGTACGTCTCGCCGGGGGTGTTGCCCGGCAGGCGAACAGCCGCATCGGCCTCCGTCACGTGCGGCGCGGCCGCGTCCGCGTCGGAGTACACGGCGACGGTGCCGAGCCCCGTGCGGCGGCACGTCGCGAACACGCGCCGCGCGATCTCGCCGCGGTTGGCCACAAGGACGCTGCTGACAGTCATGCCGACCTCACATTCGTGCGCGCGACGGCGCTCAGGACGGTCCTGCTCATTTCGCCCCCTACATCCGGAAGACGCCGAAGCCCGCGGCGCCCTCGATCGGTGCGGTGTGCACGGCGGAGAGCGCCATGCCGAGCACGGTGCGGGTGTCGCGCGGGTCGATCACGCCGTCGTCGTAGAGCCGCCCGGACATGAACATGGCCAGCGACTCCGCCTCGATCTGCGCCTCGATCATGGCCCGCATCCCGGCATCGGCCTCCTCGTCGAAGCCCTGCCCGCGCGCCTCGGCGGCGGCCCGGCCCACGATGGAGATGACCCCGGCCAGCTGCGCCCCGCCCATGACCGCGGATTTGGCGCTGGGCCAGGCGAAGACGAAGCGCGGGTCGTAGGCGCGCCCACACATGCCGTAGTGCCCGGCCCCGTAGGAGGCGCCCATGAGCAGCGAGATGTGCGGCACCGTCGAGTTCGAGACGGCGTTGATCATCATCGAGCCGTGCTTGATGATGCCCTTCTGCTCGTACTCCTTGCCGACCATGTAGCCGGTGGTGTTGTGCAGGAAGAGCAGCGGGGTGTTGCTCCGGTTGGCCAGCTGGATGAACTGGGTCGCCTTCTGCGACTCCTCGGAGAAGAGCACGCCGCGCGCGTTCGCCAGGATGCCGACCGGGTAGCCGTGCAGCTCGGCCCAGCCGGTGACCAGGCTGGAGCCGTAGAGCGGCTTGAACTCGTCGAACTCCGAGCCGTCCACGATCCTGGCGATCACCTCGCGCGGGTCGAACGGGATCTTGAGGTCGGGGGGCACGATGCCGAGCAGCTCCTCGGCGTCGAAGAGCGGCTCCAGCACCGCCGCGCGCGGCGCAGGCCCCTGCTTGCGCCAGTTCAGCCGCCGGACGATGGAGCGGCCGATCCGGATGGCGTCCTGCTCGTCCACCGCGTAGTAGTCGGCCAGCCCGGAGACCCTGGCGTGCATGTCGGCGCCGCCGAGCGATTCGTCGTCCGACTCCTCCCCGGTCGCCATCTTGACCAGCGGCGGCCCGCCGAGGAAGACCTTGGAGCGCTCCTTGATCATGACCACGTGGTCGGACATGCCGGGGATGTACGCCCCGCCCGCCGTCGAGTTGCCGAAGACCAGCGCGATGGTGGGGATACCGGCCGCGGAGGCGCGGGTGAGGTCGCGGAACATGCGCCCGCCGGGGACGAAGACCTCCTTCTGCGTCGGCAGGTCGGCGCCGCCGGACTCGACCAGCGAGATCACCGGCAGCCGGTTCTCCCGCACGATGTCGTTGACCCGCAGCGTCTTGCGCAGCGTCCACGGGTTGGAGGTGCCGCCGCGCACGGTGGGGTCGGGCGCGACGATCATGCACTCGACGCCTTCGACGACGCCGATGCCGCAGACGGTGCTGCCGCCCACGTGGAACTCGCTGCCCCAGCCCGCCAGCGCGCAGAGCTCCAGGAACGGCGAGTCCTCGTCGATCAGCAGCTCGATGCGCTCGCGCGCGGTCAGCTTGCCGCGCTTGCGGTGCCTGGCCAGCTTGTCCGGGCCGCCACCCGCGACGGCCTTGGCGAATTCGGCGCCGACCTCGGCCAGCTTCTCGGTCATGGCCTCGGCGGCGGCGCGGTACTGCGGCGCGGCGGTGTCGACGGTGCTGCGCAGCACGGTCATGACTGGTACCCCAATCGTTTCGCGGCCAGTGCGGTGAGGATCTCGGTGGTGCCGCCGCCGATGCCGAGGATGCGGATGTCACGGTACTGCCGCTCGACCTCGGCCTCGCGCATGTAGCCGAGCCCGCCGAAGAGCTGAACGGCCTGGTTGGCGACCCATTCACCGGCCTCGACGGCGGTGTTCTTGGCGAAGCAGACCTCGGCGATCAGGTCGCTCTCGCCCGCCGCGGCGCGCTCGACCACGCTCCGGGTGTAGACCCGGGCGACGTCGGTGCGGCGGGCCATCTCGGCGAGCGTGTTCTGCACCGCCTGCCTGCTGATCAGCGGCCGCCCGAAGGTCTCCCGATCGCGGCACCACTGCAGCGTGAGGTCGAGGCAGCGCTGCGCCTGGCTGTATGCCTGCGCGGCCAGCCCGGCCCGCTCGCTCACGAAGGCCTGCGCGATCTGGGCGAAGCCACTGTTCTCCGGCCCGACCAGGTTGCCGACCGGCACCCGCACGTCGACGTAGGAGAGCTCGGCGGTGTCCGAGGCGCGCCAGCCCATCTTGTCCAGCTTGCGGCTCACGGTGAAGCCGGGCGTTCCCTTCTCCACCACCAGCAGCGAGACCCCGCCCGCGCCCTGGCCGCCGGTGCGGACCGCGGTGACGACGAAGTCGGCGCGGCAGCCGGAGGTGATGTAGGTCTTGGCGCCGTTCACGACGTAGTGGTCGCCGTCCCGGACCGCGCTGGTGGTCAGGTGCCCGACGTCGGAGCCGCCGCCGGGCTCGGTGATGGCGAGCGAGCCGATCAGCTCACCGGCCAGCGTGGGCCGCACCCAGCGCTCGATCTGCGCGGGGTCACCGGCGGCGACCAGGTGCGGCACCGCGATGCCGCAGGTGAAGAGCGAGGCGAAGAGCCCGCCGGAGCCGCCCGCGTAGTGCATCTCCTCGCAGACCAGCGCGGCGTCGATGCCGTCGCCGCCCGCGCCGCCGACCGCCTCCGGGAACTGGATGCCGAGCAGCCCGAGCGCGCCCGCCTTCTTGTGCAGCTCGCGCGGGATCTCGCCGTCCCGCTCCCACTCGTCCAGGTACGGGAGCACCTCGCGCTCCACGAAACCCTTGACGGTGCCGCGCAGCGCGCGCCGCTCGGGGGTGTTCCATGCGTTGTTCACAGCAGCTCCGTGGGGATCTCGACGTGCCGGGACCGCAGCCATTCGCCGAGCCCCTTCGCCTGGGGGTCGAATCGGGCCTGGTAGGCGACGCCCTTGCCGAGCAGCCCGTGCACGACGAAGTTCAGCGCGCGCAGGTTGGGCAGGACGGTCCTGGTGATGGGCAGCTCCGCGGTCTCGGGGAGCAGGGTGCGCAGTGCGTCGACGGTGAGCGTGTGCGCCAGCCAGCGCCACTGCTCCTCGGTGCGCACCCAGACGCCGACATTGGCATTGCCGCCCTTGTCGCCGCTGCGGGCCAGCGCGATCGTGCCGAGCGGGAGGGTCTTGGTGTCGCCGGGGGTGAGCGGCTCCGGCAGCGCGGGCTCGGCGACCTCGAGCAGGTCGCGGGTGGCTCGCGGAGCACCGATCCGCACCACGGCGCCGTCCGGCAGGACCGCGGTGTGCCTGACCGCATCGGCGGGCACGTACCCCGGCGTGAAGACGCCGTAGGGGGCGCCGTTGCCGGGCGGGGAGGTGAGGGTGAAGCCGGGGTAGCTCGCCAGCGCCAGCTCCACCGCGACGGCGGAGAAGGCGCGGCCGACCTTGTTCGGGTCGGGGTCGCGCACCACGCAGCGCAGCAGCGCGGAGCCGCGCTCCTCGGTGTCGGCGTCGGGGCGGTCCAGCCGGGCGAGCGACCACTCCAGCTCGGCCGGGCGGGTGGGCAGCCAGGACTCCAGCTGCCGCCGCGTGAGCTCGGCCTTGGCCTCGATGTCGAGGCCGGTGAGGACGAAGGTCATCTCGTTGCGGAAGCCGTCAAGGGTGTTCAGCGAGACCTTGGTGGTGGGCGGGGGCGCCTCGCCGACCACGCCGTCGATCCGCACCCGGTCCGGGCCGTCCTGGGTGAGCCGGATGCTGTCCAGCCGGGTGGTGACGTCCGGGCCCGCGTAGCGCGCGCCCTGGATCTCGTACACCAGCTGCGCCGCGACGGTGTCCACGGTGACGGCGCCGCCGGTGCCCGCGTGCTTGGTGATCACGCTGCTGCCGTCCCGGCGCAGCTCGGCGATCGGGAAGCCGGGGCGGTCCAGGTCCTGGATCTCGGTGAAGAAGGCGAAGTTGCCGCCGGTCGCCTGGGTGCCGCACTCGATCACGTGCCCGGCCACCACCGCGCCCGCCAGCGCGTCGTGGTCGTCGGCGGCCCAGCCGAAGTGCGCCGCCGCCGGGCCCGCCACCAGCGCGGCGTCGGTGACCCGGCCGGTGACCACGATGTCGGCGCCCGCCTGCAGGCACTCGGCGATACCCCAGGCGCCCAGGTAGGCATTGGCGGTCAGCGGGGTGCCGAGGCCGAGCTCGGCGGCGCGGTCCAGCAGGTCGTCGCCGGTGACGTAGGCGATCTTCGGCTCCAGCCCGAGCTTCGCCGCGACCGCGCGCAGCTGCTCCGCCAGCCCGGCCGGGTTCAGCCCGCCGGCGTTGGCGACCAGCTTCACGTTCTTGTCGATGGCGAGCCCGAGGCACTCCTCGACCTGGCGCAGGAAGGTCTTGGCGTAGCCGCGCGCGGGGTCCTTCATCCGGTCCCGGCCCAGGATCAGCATGGTGAGCTCGGCCAGGTAGTCGCCGGTCAGGACGTCGAGGTCGCCGCCTTCGAGCATCTCCCGCATGGCGACGGCGCGGTCACCGTAGAAGCCGGAACAGTTGCCGATCCGGAGCAGCTCCGGGTCGGCCGCGAGACTGGTCACGCGATGCCTCCTGTGCAAGGGCGCGGCCGCCTCGCCGTGCCGGTTACAGGGTCACATCCGCGGTCGGTAAAAAGCAAGCCCGCGTGCTTGTTAATTGCCCGGGTAGGCTGCGGCCGTGTCCTCGAACATCACCGTGCTCCTGCTCCTCGCACTGGCCGGCTTCCTGCTCGGCGGGGCGATCACCCTATGGAAGACCACGCGGTGGATGGCCGTCTCGCTCGGGGTCTGCGCGGTGCTCGCCGGGGTGGCAGCGTTCGTCTGGAGTTAGTTCGGCCCGCGACCTCGCGGCGAGCTGATAGATTCACCAGCGGCCCGCCGCCCTGCTTCTGACGCAGGCACCACCTTCTTCGGCGGCCGATCCAGGTTCCCGGTCGCACAGCCGACCACACCAGCAGCTCGGCCTGCCCGGTGTGCGCGTCGGACCGGCCGGAGAGGACCGACCGTCATGACCTCCACACCGCCCGCCTGCACCGAACGCGAAGTTCTGGAAACCCTGCTCGACCAGGCACGCGCCGACCTCATCGGCACGGTGCGCGGCCTGAGCGAGAGCGCGGCCAGAAGTAGGCTCGTCCCCTCGGCGACCACACCGATAGCGCTGATCAAGCACGCCACGTTCGCCGAGCGGCTGTGGTTCCAGCGCACCCTCGGACAACTCCCGGACGAGGAGTGCGACGGCCCGCTGTGGCCGCACGGCGGGTTCGAGGTAACCGACGCGGAGACGGTCGCCGGGGTGGTCGCCGAGTTCGAGGGCGCGAGCGCGCTGGCCCGTTCGATCGCCGCGCGCATGCCCCTGGACGAGACCCGCGAGCATCCGCACACCGGCGCTGTCATCAGCCTCCGCTGGATCTCCGTCTTCATGACCGCCGAGTTCGCCAGACACGCGGGCCACGGCGACATCCTCCGCGAGCAGATCGACGCATCGAACGGCATGCGGTAGCCCCGGCGCGGCCCGTGACTCCACGAACCGCGCCGGGAGTGCCCACTACCCCGCCGGAGCGAGCTCCAGCAACCGCCGGGCCCCGGTGACCTCCGCACCGGCCCAGAACGTCTCCGTACACCCGTCCCCGGACGACCCCGCGCCCGAGGCGCGCACCGCGCAGGACTTGAAGGCCCGCCCGGCGACGCTCACCCGGTGCCGGGCGGGGAACATGCGCCTGTCGAGCTCCTCGGGCGGCGTTCCGCCCCAGATCACGGTCTCGGAGTGGCCGCCGCCGAGGTGCGGGACCATGTCGGCCCGGTAGCTGTCGACCGCGATGGCAAGGACGTCGGGCCGGATCTCCCGGACGGCGGCGGCGGGCCAGTGCGCCAGGTCGAGGGGGGTGGCGCCGAGGATTTCCAGCGGGCGGACGGCGGCGGGGTCGGAGACGGGGACGATCACCTCCCACCCGGATGCCCGCATGTCGAAGAGCCAGCCGCCGAGGTGGCGGACCACCTCGGCCACGGCGGGCGCGACCACCACCAAGCGGTAGCGGAGTTCGCACCGGCGGGCGTGTGCCCGCCATTCGGTCGGTGAGTAGCTGCCGAAACCACGTTCGGGCAGGTGCGCGGATCGTATCGCCATGTTCCATCCGTTCTCGATGCCACACCGGCGGCAGGCTCGCCCGAGCCACGATCGCGGCGCACGGGGGCGCGCGCGATCCGCCTCGACGAGGAGAAGGCGACGACGCACCGGGACTGGGGGCTGGGCGTCGCGCTGGGGCGAAAGCGTGCCGTATCCACGGTAACGGGGTTACTGCGGCCTGAGGGCGAAACGGCGGATTCCGACCGATCGGCCTGGAATCGGGACCGATCGGTCGCACGACTCACTGACCGATTACGCCAATGAACTGCGAAAACCGCGATCCACTGTGATTGACACCGGGGGGACCCACTCTCTGGTAACCGTGTTACTGTGCAGTAGATCGCGACCGTGACCCGCCGCACTCGGCGGCCGCGTGGTGATCGAGGACATCCCGGCGAAGGGGCCGGGGTGGTGGCCAGGGAGAGTTCGGATGGTTGACAAGCAGCGCCGTTGGCGGGGGCGGATGACGGCGGCGGCGCTCGCGGTCGCCTGCGCCGCCGGGCTCACCGCGGTGGCGGCCCCCGCGCAGGCCGCGCCGGTGAGCGACTTCTACGTCCCGCCCGCCGCGGTCCCGGCCACGCCGGGGGCGGTGATCAAGACGCAGCCGATGTCGCTGTTCGCCACCCTGCCGACCGAGCAGGGCTGGCCGGGCAAGGGCGAGCTGATCATGTACAGCAGCACGCTGCAGGACGGCACGCCGGTCGCCACCACCGGCACCTACATCGCCGCCGCAGGCCCGTGGGTCGGCCCGGGTCCGCGCCCCACCGTGGTGATCGCGCCCGGCACCTCGGGGCAGGCCGACCGCTGCGCCATGTCGGTGGCGTTCTCCACCGGGCTGACCGCCTTCGCCGACCCGTCGCCGAGCATCTCGGCCAACCAGGAGCTGCCCTCGTCGGCGGTGTGGTCGGGGCTCGGCGCGAACGTGGTGATCCCGGACTACATCGGGCTCGGCACGCCCGGCATCCACACCTACGGCAACCGGTTCGAGCAGGGCCACGCCGTGCTGGACGCGGCGCGCGCCGCCAATACCCTCGCGGGCGTCGGCCCGGAGACCCCGCTGGTCTTCTGGGGCTACTCGCAGGGCGGCGGCGCCACCGCGGCCGCCAACGAGCTGCTGCCCGAGTACGCACCGGAGCTGAACCTCAAGGGCACCTGGGCGGGCGGCCCCACCGCCGACCTCTCGGCCATCCTGCCGCAGATCGACGGCGCGCTGATCGGCGGCGCCATCGGCTACGCCGTCAACGGCATGCTGGCCCGCTTCCCCGACCTGCAGCGCGCCCTCGACCGGGTGAGCAGCCAGCCCGGCCGGGACATGCTCGCCACCCTGAGCGAGACCTGCATCGGCGACCTGATCGTCCGGCACCCGTTCCTGCGCACCAACTCGCTCACGGTCGACGGCCGCTCGTTGAGCGAGCACCTGGCCGACATGCCGGAGGCAGGCCCCGTGCTCGCCGAGCTGAAGGTGGGCCAGTTCAAGCCGCACGCGCCGGTGCTGATCACCAGCGGCCGCAACGACGACACCGTGCCGTACGGCCAGGCCAAGCAGCTCGCCCAGGACTGGTGCGGCCGCGGCGGCACCGTCGAGTTCCGGACCAACGAGCTGCCGCCGATCCTGTCCGGCACCACCATCCCGAACCACTTCGGCCCGGAGCTGATCGACGGCTTCAGCCCGAACAGCGTGATCGCGTACCTGCTCGACCGGCTCGCGGACAAGCCGATCGCGGGCTGCTCGATCAACTGACGGAGTAGGCGATGCGGGTGCGCAGGGTAGCGGCGGTACTGGCCGGGGCGGTGCTGCTTCCGGTCGGGGTGGTGGCGGCCCAGCCGCCGCCGTCCGGGGTGCGGCACATCGCGGCGGTCGCGGAGAGCGCGGCCGCCCCGGCGGAGTGCGGCCCCGGCTCGGCCCCGGAGACCGGGCTGCAGGGCGAGGTGCCCGCGGCGGACCGGGCGAGCGGGCGCAGCGCCGAGGGGTACCGGTGCAATATCACCCGGATCGGCGGCTTCGACGGCCCCGGCGGCGGCATCGTCTCCGCGGCCTTCGAACACTGCGTCTACGTCGGCAGCTTCTTCCCCGGCAGCCTCACCGGGCCGAGCCCGGGCGTGCAGGTGCTCGACGTCTCCGACCCGGCGCACCCGGTGCCCACCGCGATCCTGACCGAACCGGCCATGCTGGCGGGCACCTGGGAATCGCTCAAGGTGCACGAGGGCCGCAGGCTGCTGGTCGGCGCGGGCGTCCCGCTGCTCACCGGGGCCGGGCTGCTCTCGGTCTACGACCTCTCCGACTGCGCGCACCCGCGGCTGCTCAACCCTGGCCCGGGCACCGCACCCGACCAGCCGCTGCCGATCATCGCGCACGAGGGCGGTTTCTCCCCCGACGGCCGCACCTACTGGTCGTCCGGGACCGCGCCCGGCCTGCTCAGCGCCGTCGACCTCAGCGACCCGGCGCAGCCGCGGATCGTCTGGCAGGGGCTGCCCGGGCTCTCCGTGCACGGCATCGGCTTCAGCCCCGACGGCGACCGGCTCTACCTGGCCAACAACTTCGGCGGGCTCACCGTGCTCGACACCTCCGCGGTGCAGCGCCGCGACCCCGACCCGACGGTGCCGACGCTCTCGGCGACCACCTGGACCGACGGCTTCGCCACCCAGCACGCCGTCCCGGTCTCCTACGGCGGGGTCCCGCACCTGTTCGTGGTGGACGAGGCCGGGTCCGGCGGGGTGAAGATCTTCGACGTCGCCGACCCGGCGCAGCCGAAACCGGTGAACTCGATCAAGCTGGAGATCAACCTCCCCGCCAACCAAGACACCGCGCTGGCCTCCAGCTTCGGCGGGTCGCTCTTCTCCTACGACGCGCACTACTGCACCGCCGACCGCCCGCGCGACCCGACCGCACTGGCCTGCGGGTGGCTCGCCTCCGGCATCCGGGTCTTCGACGTGCGCGACCCCGGCGCGGTCCGGGAGATCGCCTACTACAACCCGCCCGCGCGCACCGGGCAGCCCGCCGGGGCGAACTCGCCGCAGTCGCTCTTCTCGGTCGCCGGGGTGCCGCTGCTGAACGCGGGCGCGCTCACCCAGGCGCTCGCCGCCGGGGTCTTCGACCCCGCGCAGGCGCTCGGCGGGCCGCGCTCCGACCGGCTGACCGGTGACCAATCCGCCGACCTGTGCTTCTCCCCGCCCGCGTGGCGCGGGACGCAGCTCTGGGTGACCTGCTCGGACAACACCTTCCAGACGCTCCAGCTGGACCCGGCGGTGTACACCCCGCCCGCCGACCAGCAGACGACGGTCGGTTCCTAGTCCCCGCCGGAGCCCCGCTTACGGCCGGGTTTCGCCCGCCGCTCGGCGGTGCCCGCCGCTTTCGCGGCGGCGGGATCGTGCGGCGGCTCCGCCGGTGCCGCGCGCCCCGCCCGCGCTCTACCGTTCCGCGCGGCCTTGTCCGGCTCACCCTTCGACCGGCCCGCGCCGGGTTGCGCCGCCCCCGTGCGCCCCTTCGGCGCGGCACCAGCCCCTGCGGCCGGTTCGCCCGCGCTCAGCACGAAGAGCCGCAGGTCCTCCGGCACCCCGCTCAGCGGCGCCGCGAAGAACCCGCGCCGGTACGGCTTCACGCTGCACCCGAGCAGCTCCAGCGCCTCCGGCTGCAGCGCGCGCAGCGTCGCCTCGGAGAGCATGGTGTTCCCGTTCCCGCCCGCCTCCATGACCCTGGCGGCGATGGTGACATCGACACCGAGCCAGTCGCCGCCGATCTCCCGGGGCGAGCCGGTGTGCAGCCCCATGCGCATGCGCGGCCGGTAATCGCCGAAGTCGACCGCGGCGAGCGCGCGCTTCATGGCGACGGCGGCGGCGAGCGCCTGGTCCGGGGAGCGGAAGACGGCCATGAGCCCGTCGCCCATCCGCTTCACCACCGACCCGCCGCGCTCGACGACCGGCGGCTCGATGGCCAGCGCGACCCGGCGCAGCAGGTCCAGCGTCGCCTGGTCGCCCGCGGTGAGCGACCAGCGGGAGAAGGCGACCAGGTCGGTGAAGAGCACGGTCACCTCGGTGCTGCCGCGGCCCCGCCCGACCCGCTCCAGCATGGCCTGCCAGACCTGCAGCGCGCCGAACCCGACCTCGCGGGCGGCGCTGGGGGTGTCGCCGACGAGCCGGTCGGCGGCGCGGGCGACGGCGCGCGGCCCGCCGGGGCCGGTGACCGAGAGCGGATCCCCGAACGCCGGGTCGCCGGGCAGCTGCCGCCTGGCCCGGCGCAGCGCGCCGATGATGTCCGGCCGCCGGTTTGCCGAGTGCACCAGCTCGGCGAAGCGCTCGCGCGGGAGCCGCGCGCGGCCGCCGGGCGCGGCGCCATCGGGAGCCGCCGCCTGCTCCGGCTCCGGATCGGCACCGCCGGATGTCGGTCTCACGGTGCGAGGGTAGCGCAGCGCCGCGCCGAATAGCGGGTCCGAAGGTCACAGGTATCGCGAAAACGGCAGCGCAACGGCGGAAAAGGGCGATGCACGCACCCGGCCCTGTC